>CP047918.1:600000-873056 GCA_010202265.1 Candidatus Saccharibacteria bacterium oral taxon 955
TTTAGTTTGCGGATAGCGTGTGTTAGGCTGGTTATAATCTCCTCGCTTACACAATTCCGCAATATCCATAGCACGCGCAGCTTGAATTAATGCTAATATTTTAGTAGTATTACCATTTTGAACTATACTCTCTGGCACTTCTTGTATCATTCTATCTATACTATAAAACATCTATGTATGTGAGTCAGTTTTTCGTCACGACTCCGGTCTATATGTCACGTCCTAGGACTGGCATACTTGTGTCTCGAGACTCCGTTATTATTTGGTCTACTAACTCATGGAATTGGTCAAACGAAAACGAACCCTCAACGACTTATCTTTGTTTGGCTTCGCTTATGAGTCACGAACTTTTGGCAAGAATTTCTGAATAGATCTCTCACATTGATTAAGCAGTTCGACATTAAGCGGTACTGGATTATTGTTGTTTAAAGAATAATACCTCTGGTCACATATACTAGTGAGATCATCCCACGATACAACAGACGAGTCCTCGAGACCGCGTGCCAACGAGAACGCAAAACTGTCAAGATATTCAAGGATATCTGAATTATCAGCATTTTCACGAATCATTTGAATCATATCACGTGCTAGAACTGCCTGCTCATTCTGTTTCATAATCTTATTCTGGTTTTATAATTTATCGATTAGCTCTAGCAACTTTTCCCATGAGGCTCTGTCGGTGTGGTCGCGGTCGACAACGCCAGCATAATATCGTATTGCATAAATATCTGGATATCTTGGGGCTGAGATCCATTCCTGCATATCTAGTGGATAAGCTAACTGATCGGAAACCCCAATGGCTGCAACCCAGTCAGTAGTTAACAAATCAAGCCCATCAGCTCGGATCTGCTCCGCCCAGTGCTTGCAGTGCTTGACTGCTTGTTTGTAGGTCATTTGAGGGTATTGATTATTTTTATCGTATTCTTCTGGCAGATCATCAATTAGTTCCAATAACTTTTCCCACAAAGCTCTGTCGGTGTAATTATTATAGTCAATGTCTATAGCATATGTACGAACTCGATACAAATGATAATATTTTTGCGGATCAATCCAAGTCTGCATATATAGTGGATAAACTAGCTGGTCGGAAACCCCAATGGCTGCAACATAATTAGTGGTCAATAAATCAAGCCCATCAGCTCGGATCTGCTCCGCCCAGTGCTTGCAGTGCTTGACTGCTTGTTTGTAGGTCATTTGAGGGTAGTTATTTTTACCATACTCTTCTAGCAGATCATCAATTAGTTCCAATAACTTCTCCCACGAAGCTCTGTCGGTGTAATTATTGTAAATGCTTATAGCATATATACGAACTCGATATAAATGATAATATTTTTGCGGATCAATCCAAGTCTGCATATATAGCGCATAAGCTAACTGATAAGAAACTCCAATGGCTGCACCATAATCAGTGGTCAATAGGTCAAGCCCATCATGCCTAATTTGATCTGCCCAATATTTACAGTGCTTGACTACTTGTTTGTAGGTCATTTGAGGGTATTGATCCTCGCCGTTATTCATATTTTATAATTATATAACATGAAAAAGTCCCAGACTAATAACATAATATTAATCTGGGACAGTCGTCTCCTTTCTGATTATCGAGCATCTTCGGGCGGAATATGGGCCTCGGGATGACTAGACGGAAAGTTCTGGTCTGTCCAATGATAATTCTCGTCAGATTTTCCTTTAGTGTCCCACGAGACGCGATAGTTATCTTTGTAGTACTGTGTCACATGCAGATCTACCTGTCGCCTCCGGTCATAGAAGACCCCGCTGCGATCATTGGTGTCATTATCGCGATTGCTCACACCTAGCGGCAACGTATTTGTCCGCGCGCGACGGTCATACAGTGTCCCACCAGGCGCATCGGTGAAATTCTGCGCGCCATGCGGGTCAAACGGATCGCGCCTATACGTCACGGTTCCATGCTGGTCCATGACATAGTGCCCGTGGCCGGGCCCGTCAGGCTTGCCAACACCACCGAAGTAGATGTTGGTGTTGCCGTCTGACTCTTTCGAAATCCAGACGTCGTTTCGATATTCAAGTGGAACTCCAGCCTTTTCAGCGATCGACTTTTTGTCTTCACACCGTTTTCGGTTTGCCGACTTCAGTGCATCGAGCCTATCCTTGAACGCCTTGGCACACGAGTCAAATTCGGCTTTGGCGCGTTTGAAGGCCTCCTGCGCTCGTTCGTGCTCTGCCTTGGCAGACAGAAATGCCTGCCGGACACCGGCAAACTCATCCTTAGCAGTCTGAAAATATGGCTTAATGGCCTCTAGATTTTCACGAGCCGTACGGATTTCAGCGACAAGCCGTCGCCGTTCGGCAACACAGTCTTGGGCCTCTGCCTTGTATGCATGCCCCTGATCTGCGTACATACGTGCGCTGGCGCCATCATGCATGCCGTGAGCTAACGAAGCTGACTCGAAAGCTGACTTCATATTCTGATACGCCCGCTCTTGTTGAGCGTTCAAACTGTCAATTCGCGGACCATTGGAATTTTTTGTAGTCCGATAGCGCTCCCAGGCATCTTGCTGCGCCTCATAGGCACGTTGCTTGGATTCGTAAGCGTTATTCATGACATCTCGTGCCGCAGAGCGCCGCGCCCAGGCCTCTTGCTGTGCATCGTATGCGGACTGCTTATTCTTGAAGGCAGAGTCCATTGCCTCTTTCAGGCGATCGAGCTCTACGTCTCTCACTCTCAACCACCTATCTATAAAGGAGCTAGCACACGACAGGATTGTCGTGATTGGTGAATATTATAAACTATTCATCAAATAAAGAAATAGCTCCCGCGCTCCATGCTTTTGTTAAAGCACAGAACACGGGAGCGCGGTGACTCCTTTCCTATCGTTTCGTCCATTCGCGTATGCGAGCGGACTCCAGCTCGTCCTCTCTAGGCAAGCTACGCGAGGTGTCTACGTCGGCCTCGTAGAATTGAACGGTAACGGGCGTTATCCCGTCGCCACCCTTTGAACCTACGCGGACTATCTCGTACGCGTTGGCCCCATCGGGCATAATCTCACGGACCTTCGACAGCGGATAACGAAGGAAAAACATCTCCTTCACGTCAAACCGTCCTGTGCCGATGAGCCTCAAAGAACGTACGTGATGTTGCAGATCGCTACTATCCATACAGGCCTCCTCTGGAGAGGCCTTTGGATAGCGAGTAAACCATTCTCCGTTCACAAGTTCGATCCTGTAAGGAAGTATAGGCTCAATATCCTTGGAGACTGGTCGCATAAACCGCTCCCAGTCACTACGGATCATGAAATACGGGTCCAGATCTTCGGTAGCCCCATATTTCATACGAGCACCTTCAGGGATCCCCACCATTCGCGCACCGTACCAATATTCATGTGGATACGAGTGCACAAAGAGTCCGGGACCATACTCACGACTATCCGATAGGGACAGATGGCTCATATCCAAAATATGGGCAACCGCCCATTCTGGCTCGGTCGAGGCAGGTTTCCACACCCGCTCATCCAAGTTCATCTCAACGTAGCTCGTGTTATAGGATTGGGATACGGTTGTGATTTTTGGATGCGCGCAATCGCAAGCCTTCCGAGCCATCTGGTTCTGCCTCATGATGTAGTCACTACCGTGCTTGCCTAGCCTCATCCGCAATAGTGGATCACGAAGAGCCTCCTCGGCCGTAAGGGCGACATCAAAAGCGTCACCTCCTCTTGTAGCGGCACAGTAGCTCAGGTAGTCTTCGACATCTAGCACCGAGATCAGCGCAGAGACAGACTTGAGCTTGATCAGCTCGTAGTCGCTGGCTTCAGCAAAGTAGCCTGGGTCGATAACTTTCGTCTTGCCGTATCGACCAGCCTCTAACCTAAGGAAATCACTGGCTGGTATACGCCCGCCATGATGACATCTGACATTGTCGCCCCATCCCCACTTGTAGGCACCCATGACACCCGCATAGTCCGACATCGGACCGACACCGTGCGCTACAATGAGCTTCGGCCTACTATCGCCACCAAGTCCGTAATACTCAGCGCTGGAGGTCGTGTATGCTCTCCTCCACATATTTGATTTCTTTCCAACTCTTGATCGCAACCTCACCACGTCCGGAAGCGTTGCGACGCGACCACTTGGGCCAGCGAAAAAACTCGCAGCTCTCCAGGCGTCCTGTATGCCATTGGGACACATAAATGCCTTTGCCTTTGGTTTGATCATTACGATACATCCTTCTTTCGATAGAAAAGAACACCCAGGCGGACACCTAGGATATGTATATATTATAATACAAGTCAACATATGTAAATAGCCATACAGCCCACCCACACCTCACGAATACTATAGAGCGGTTGATTAGTTTCAGCCGAGAGCATATAGTTGTATATATGAAAGATATCATTACAGTAAATAATCTCACCAAAACGTACGACAAGAAAAACGTCGTCGATGGCATCTCGTTTGCGGTGAAACGCGGCGAGATTTTTGGTATTTTGGGGCCAAACGGTGCCGGCAAAACAACTACCCTAGAAATGATGGAAGCGTTGCGCGACATTGATGGTGGCGATGTGGAGATAGACGGCATAGATGTCGCCAAGCATCCGATGCAAATTAAAAATATCATCGGCATCCAACTACAGGCAACCAGCTTTTATGACAAACTAAATCTACGAGAACAGCTCAAAATGTTTGCCAGCCTGTACGGGGCAACTGTAGATGCTGATGCGTTGCTCGCAAAAGTCCAACTGACAGAAAAAGCTAAGAATTATGTCGAGCAACTATCTGGCGGACAGAAACAGCGATTTGCTATTGCATCAACGCTAGTCAATAATCCAACGGTGCTGTTCCTGGACGAGCCGACTACTGGACTTGACCCACAGGCACGACGAAATCTCTGGGAGCTGATCGAGAGCATACGCGACGAGGGTATCACAATTGTACTTACCACACATTACATGGATGAAGCTGAGCTACTATGTGATCGACTAGCCATCATGGATGAAGGCAAGATCATCACCATCGATACACCAAAGAACCTAGTCAAACAGCTACTTGATCGTGGCTTCAAAAAGAAGCAGACTGTCGAGCAGGCAAATCTAGAAGACGTATTTATTGATCTCACAGGAAAGGCAATTCGGGAGTAGTATGAAAAAATATTGGAAAGGTATATTCGGACAAGTCCTAGCGACTATGAAGCGGTTTACCCGCGACAAAATGGCACTATTCTTCACCTTTTTGTTCCCACTATTGTTCCTGTTTGTATTTGGGTCAATATTTAACAACCCATCAGTCAACTTTAACGTAGTCATTGTTGACAATGCCAAAAACGACTTCTCTAAGGGCTTTATTGAGGGCGCCAAACAAGATAAAGGCGGTGCTCTAAAAGTAAAAGAAATCACCACCATGGACAAAGCCAAGGAGAAACTAAAACATTCTCAGATAGAGGGTATTATAGAGCTACCAAAAGGATTCGGAGAGGTCACAGGTGAGGGTGATTCTGCAAAACCACGTGGTACGCTCAACGTCCTCTACTCAAAGGGTTCTGAACAGGCAGGTAGCACATTAAGTGCTATCATGGGCCAAGTAATTGATGAAATTAACAAGCATATGGGACAGCCAGAGGCACCATTTAAGGTTGCGTCTAAGGCTATCGGGGATGAGCGTCTCAGCACCTTTGATTACACATTTACAGGGCTTTTAGCATTTAGCTTGATGAGCATGGGCGTATTTGGTCTCGCCAACCAAATGCCGACCGAAAAGCAAAAAGGCTCATACCGCCGTCTACGCGCTGCACCGTTTACCGCTGGACAACTGATTATAGCCACAGCCATCACATACACAATCATCTCTATAATCAGTGCTGCCATGATGATCATCGTTGGTATGCTCGCCTTTAAATTCCAGATGCGCGGCAACTGGCTATTGCTCGTTCCGTTCCTAACGATCTGTGCTGCCATGATGACTGGTATCGGCCTAGCTATCGGTGCTTGGGCAAAAAACGAGAATCAATCCTCGCCGCTCAGCAATCTAATATCTTTCCCTATGATGTTCCTTTCTGGCGCATTCTTCCCTGCCTACCTGTTTCCAGAATGGCTACAGGGTGTCAGCAAATTCATCCCAATGGCACCAGTGGTTGACGGATTTCGCTTGATTATGGCCGAGAAAGCCGGCCTCATCGAAATATTACCACAGGTCGGAGGTGTACTTATCGCCATCGTCATAGTTTATACGCTGGCAATCAAGCTATTCCGATGGGAATAGTCCTCACCGCAGGAAAGTACATACAGCCACGATATAGTTCGTGGCTGTATTATTTTTCGCAAGCAACACTATACTAAAAAGATTACCAACTTTTAGACCTGTCGCTCAGATAGATTACGCTAGTGCTTGCAATAACATATATACTTGCGTTAAATAAACATAGAACGAAGGCGCGTCAGCAGGCAGCCAGCCTGTCGCCAACGTTGGTAGGGAGCAAAAAAGTTAATGCACGACAAAGGGACCTATTTAGTCATCTCACGTCCATCGAAAGAACAGTTCGAAAGAGCAGTTTTAGACACAGTACCCTCTATACTTCGCATAAAATACCAGTGCCCGGAAGGTAGAGAAGAAGAATTCGTCGGTACCCTTCACACAAATATAACTGACCTCCTCGACGGAGGCTGGGTAGTTACGGGCGAAGACTGGTGGATAAGCGATATCCACGAAGGATACCAGAGCTATAGTCTAGAGGTATCGCAAAATGGGGACGCACTACTACATCTAGAATCAGGCGTAATATATGGCCACATACGCTCCTAGATGATAATAGCCTGCTACGAAGTTGAGCCCGCTCCTTCGTGGGCGGGCTCATTTTTATATCACTACCACATCATACAGAGATTGATATTTAGCCCAGACAACACTATCCTTAAGTATATGAGTATCAGATTAGAAGAAATCAAAAAAGAACTCGACCTACTCGCTAGAGGCAATGAAGAATACGCCAAATTCAACGCACGAATCGTCAATACTAACAAAACCATGCTCGGAGTGAGGGTGCCGGCCCTACGCAAGTACGCAAAGCTACTAGCGCGAGATAGCTCATTTGACGATATCAAAAAATACATCGACTCAATCGATTCTAACGTATTTGAGCAGACCCTGCTCGCTGGCATATTGATAAACTCCTCAAAGTTGCCTGATCGTGAAAAAATTGCACTTGCAACACAGTACCTGAAATTCGCTGACAGTTGGGCAGAGATCGACATATTCGCTAGCAAACGAAAAAAATTTGACGATAAACTATGGTGGAATTTTGCCAGTCAATCGCTCAGTTCACCCGATGAATTCACGGTGCGTTATGGCGTAGTTGAAATGATGGCTAACTTCCTAAACAATGCTTATATAGAACAAGTATTTCAAGCTCTACGAGGCATCAAACATGACGGATACTATGTCCGCATGAGTATAGCATGGCTATACGCTACCGCAGTGGTCGACTACTACGACCGTACTTTAGAGGAAATCCAAAAACCACATCTATCGCTATGGACTAAAAAGAAGGCCCTAACAAAAATGTGCGAGAGTTATCGTTTTAGTGTCGAACAAAAGAAGGCGATTAGAGCTTTACGAAGCAATCTAAAATAAAACACCAGGCTAGATTGATCGAGCCTGGTGCTTAGAGTCTATGTGCTAATCTATTTCATCAAATCCTTGAAGTTCGTCAGTTCACTTGGAAGCACAACTAGTGTTTTTTGGCTTGGCTCAACAGAGATTTTTTCGAGTGTCTGCAGCGTGCGGATATTGATACCGCCCGGAATCTTTGACAGCATCTTAGCAGCATCGGCAACCGCCTGAGCTGCTGCTTTTTCACCCTCGGCCGTGATAATAACAGAACGTCGCTCTCTCTCAGCTTCAGCCTGCTTTGCCATTGCACGCTTCATATCTTGTGGAAGCTCGATATTTTGGACTTTGACATTCTCCACATCAATCCCCCATTTGTCGGTTTCCGAATCTACAATTGTTTTGATTTGCTGAGAAATCTCCTCACGCTTTGCGAGCAAATCATCTAGATCGACATTACCCGTCACGTCACGAAGTGCCGCCTGAGCAAACTGGCTTGTTGCGTAGACATAATTTGTCGTCTCAAGCATCGCCTTCGCACTATCTATCACCCTCAGATAAACCACCGCATCGACGCCGACCGTCACGTTATCTTTGGTGATAATCTCCTGCTTCGGAACATCTATCGGCATACTACGGACGTCAACCTTCATCATCTTCTGAAAGACCGGTACAACATACCGAAGCCCCGGCTGACGCACACCCGTAAAGCGCCCGAGTGTCAGCACGACGCCACGCTCATACTGATTAACAACCTTTACTCCGCCAGCTAAAAGTGCGGCAATAAAAAATACTATTGGGAAACCCATTCCAAGTAGTGCAGTGAGTGGTTCCATAATTCCTCCTTTATAAGTCTAATTATATCACTTTAGGGCGTCGTTAATCAGCCGGTCGATGAGGTCAGGGTAATGAAGTCCGTCAGCCCGCCACAATTTAGGGTACATGCTAATATTTGTAAATCCAGGAAAAGTATTCACTTCGATAACATACGGCGTGTCGCCCTCGACGAGGTAATCAATCCGCGACAAGCCACGACAACCAAGCACCGCATAAGCACGTGCTGATATATCACGGATGCTTTCCTTTAGATTCTGGTCTATCTCGACATCGGCAATCACCTGAGACTTGCTGTCTGCCGAGTACTTATCGTCGTAATCGTAGAACTCAGACCCAGGAATAATCTCACCGACCGCTTGTGCAACCTGATGATATGGAGGCACTCCCAACACCGCTGTTTCAATTTCACGACCAGCCACCGCCCGCTCAATCAAAACGCGATCATCATGCCTCAGAGCTTCCTCAATCGCCGGAGTAAACTCACTTTCATCATGAACTTTCGTAACACCAACCGAACTACCAGCCCGAGACGGCTTCACAAACATCACCGTCCCCAGCGCTTCTGCTATGTCACGATAAGCAGGTATCTTTTCGCCCTTCCGATATACAACAAAATCAACCGTTTTAATTCCGTTCGCCTCAAGTATCTGCTTGGTCAGAATCTTATCCATACAGACAGCGCCAGCAGTCATGTCACAGCCCACGAAAGGTATGTGCGAAAGTGCCAAGAGCCCCTGAATCGTACCGTCTTCGCCGTTTTTTCCATGCAACACTGGCAGCACGACATCTGGATGAATTACCGTGTTGCCAGGAACTACCATCAAGCTCCCTGTTCCAGGTGCACAAAGCAATTGAGCTCGACCGTGATGCACAGGTTCATCCGACCACTCGTCGAGAAGCCACCACTTTCCACGCCTATCAATATAGCCAAGAAGCGTATCGTATTTTTCGCCATCCAGCGCAGCATAAATATTTCGGGCCGAGCTAATCGAGACGTCATGTTCAGATGACTCACCGCCAAACACCAAAAGTATGGTTTTGCGCGTCATAAATATAGTATATACTACAGCCCAAAAAGCGTACAATAATAGATATGGCAAGACGACCACTAGCAGAAGAAATACGTCCCCAGACACTCGACGAAGTGATCGGACAATCACACCTACTGGCAAAGGGTGAAATTTTGCGACAAATCGTCCTCAAACAAGAACCAGTTAACTTGATATTGTGGGGGCCGCCTGGAACGGGCAAAACTACCCTGGCTCGTATCATAGCCAATGAAGTCAAAGCTGATTTTTTGGAGCTATCCGCTGTTACCGCCAGCAAAAAAGATGTTACAACAGTAATCGAACACGCCAGACAAAACTGGGGCCTCCAAATACGAACTGTGTTATTTGTCGATGAGATCCATCGATTCAACAAAGCTCAACAAGACGCATTTTTGCCTCATGTTGAAAGCGGTCTAATCACCCTCATCGGCGCAACTACCGAGAATCCTAGTTTTGAAGTCATTAATCCCCTACTCAGCCGTAGTCATGTTCTCGTGCTAAAGCCTCTGACAAAAGATGAGATTATATTAGTCCTAAAACGCGCACTACTAAAGCTCAAAAAAACTAAGTCTGTAACACCAAAGGCACTTGATTATCTCGCCGAACTTTCTGGCGGGGACGCTCGTGTCGCACTCGGCAATCTAGAGCTAGCCCTCAGCTTTGACGAAAAAGTCACTACAGAGATTGTCAAAACTGCCGCTCAAAAAAGTATTCCTGGCTACGATAAAAAAGGCGACATGCACTATGACGTAATATCGGCTTTCATAAAATCAATGCGTGGTAGCGATGTACGTGCAACTCTTTATTACCTATCTCGCATGATTGACGCCGGCGAAGACCCCAAGTTTATCGCCCGTCGTATGGTTGTGTTTGCAAGTGAAGATATCGGCCTTGCTGGCAACGGAGCGCTTTCTTTGGCTGTAGCGACATTTCAGGCCGTTGAACGTGTTGGACTACCTGAAGCAAATTACAACTTATACCACTGTGCCACAGCACTTGCTCGGAGCGAAAAATCTCGTGAAATTACCGACCTAATGAACGATGCGAAAAACCTCGCAAAAACCTATCCAAATTCCGCCGTCCCACTTCATCTACGAAACGCACCAACAAAGCTCATGAAAGACCTGGGCTATGGCAAAGATTACCATTGGAAACCCGGCTTCAAGCACAAAAAAGGGTTCTTGCCAGACGACATTAGCGATATGCTATAATCAAATGTATCCATTTCTCAGGAGAAAAACATGGCAAAACAAGAAACACAACAACCACCATACGCGCCACAACCAAATCCAAGCGCACAATACGGTCCAGAACCAAAGCCTCAAAATACGCCCTATGAAGAGCAGCCAGTCAATCAACAGTACTTCGCCCAACCACAGGCGGCACCAGTTCAGTATGTTATTATGGCAAAATCGCTCAAAGGTGTTAGGGGCGGATTAGCCTTCTTTATGATAGCCTTCTCTATCTATGGAATAAACTTGGTTAGCGCATTCTTTTCTTCTCTGCTAACAATTAGCATTAGCAACCCCGAAGGTATTGTTTCGGTGATATTCGCGCCCATTACTGCTACGCTATCTATCACCTCAGCGATGTTAATTGGCATGCAGAAAAAACTTGCTAGATCGTTTTCGGTCGCAACACTTATGGCGTCATTCCTGTATATATCATGTTCTGTAGTAGTCTCTGCTATAGTCGAAGGACCAATGAGCTACGGGTTTATCATCGTACTAATCAGCATAATCACCACAAGTATGATAATAACTATGTTATTATCCGTATATTTCTTCTCCTCTAGGGCCGTTAAAGAAACACTTGTAAACTAACGGGAAAAATCTGTCAGATAAATAGGGCCGTCTTATAGTGGCCCCTATTTATCTGACAGTGGATGCTCGCTACACTCCACGAGCACACCCTCATATGGTCGCAGCGTCACTTCACCGTCTGCGCCAATGTCCGGATAATCAACTGGATGAGTACAACACAGTACCCGTCCACGATGAGGAAGTTTGACTCTACTAGCCTCTCCGCCAAAATTAAGCGCAACATAAACATGCTGATCACCCAACCAACGAGAATAAGTGAAAACATCCGCCTCTAGCTCACCAAACGCTTCATATGTTCCATTGCGTAATATATCGTGTTTTGCACGAAGCCTAAGCAGTCGACGATACAACGACAGAAACGAATCAGCTTCATGAAGCTGTGCTTCGACGTTATGCTTTCTGACACTCTTGCCAATTGGTAGCCATGGCTTGGCATCGCTAAAGCCAGCATAACGACCCTTTTGCCACTGCATCGGTGTACGCTCAGGATCGCGACCAGCAGATAAGTCACCTCCGCTGAATACCGAGAGGTCTTGAACCTCCTCGGGCTTGATTGGCGTATTTGGCATGCCCAGCTCGTCGCCATAATAAACGGTCGGTAGCCCCGGCAGAGTCAGTTGCATAAGTGCGATCAACCGCGCCTGCTCCTCTCCGCCCATCCGCGTAACAATCCGCCACTGATCATGATTTGAAAAACAATACACTGGACGGTGCACTGCTGGATCAAGCATCCCCTGGAACTCAGTCACAAAAGTCCTAAACGCATCCGCATAAAATTCCGTCCAAAGCCCCTGAAAGTTAAACGGCATACCGATTTTTGGGTTAACATTATAGAAACCTAAATACTGTTCCTTGGTGGAATAATTAGCGTCTGGATAATCCTCAAATATCACAATCCGATTATCATACTCCGCCATAACATCAGTCAGTTCACGCAGATACTTAAAGAGATTTTTACCAAAGCGACTGTGTTTGTGGGTGAGTGAGTCAAACTGATTTGGCGCCTCGGTATTTCGCCACAATTTATTGACAGGGTCGTCTCGGAAATCTGGGTCTTTACTGATCCATCGTACGGCATCGGCCCGAATTCCATCTACACCCAAGTCCATCCAAAAACGAATGACACGCTTCATCTCCTCGCGTACCGCTTGATTGTCCCAATTTAGATCCGGTTGTTCTTTTAGAAAAGTATGTAGATAGTATTGCCCTCGCTCCTCGTCCCACTCCCAAGCTGGACCACCAAAAATACTGAGCCAGTTATTTGGCAAACCGCCATCAGGCTTCGCGTCGCGCCAAACATAATAATCTTTTTTGTCGCTCAATTTGTTTGACCTAGACTCGAGAAACCACGGATGCTGATTTGACGTATGATTTGGAACAAAATCCACCATCACATTTATACCGCGCTCATGCGCCTTTTCGATCAGCTCCTTGAAATCATCAAGCGTGCCAAAAAGCGGATCTATATCGCAATAGTTAGCTACATCATAGCCCATATCCGCCATCGGGCTTGGGAAAATCGGGCTAAACCATATAGCGTCAATCCCTAGAGAATCTTTAAATCCATTTATATAATCAAGCTTTTCGATCACACCCCTCAGATCACCAACACCATCTCCGTTACTATCTTTGAAGCTTCGCGGATATATCTGGTAGATAGCGTTGACTTCACGCCACGGCTTACCTGCCATGATTAGGCTCTTTCTCATCGTACAAGGCGGCATATACGCCGTTTGTCCAACCAAAACCATCTTGCAGTGGATATTCACCGCCGCCGCCAGCGTCTGCGTTTACGACATCGTATTTCTCAACCATTTTTCGTGACTTAAGATAAACGGCATCACATGTAGCCAACCAGCGTCGGCGAATTTCATCGGCAAGCTCGTGGTAGCCATACTCACGCAAGCCCTGAATCGCTATCCATTGAAGCGGCGCCCAGCCATTTGGTGAATCCCACTGCTGTCCGTTATTTTCTAGGGTAGTTACCAGTCCACCCTGGCGCAAAAAACGCTCCTTTATACACTGCGCCACAGCCGAAGCCTGCTCTGCAGTGGCAATTTTTGCGTAGAGAGGAAATACTGTAGCAAGCGTCAAACGATCCGAAGCCTCACCGCGTCGAAAGTCATAATCCACAAATAAGCCATGTTGCCTTTTCCAGCAATAACGACGCACCGCCTCAGCTCGGCGTTCTGCCAATTGACGGAAACGCTTCGCGAGAATCGGCTGTTTGATCAGCGTGTACGCCTCTGCAATCGTCTGTTCATGTATGTAAAGTAGGCAGTTTAGATCGACCGCCACCATATCGGTCGTATGAATACTCTCGATATTATCTACTTCGCGGAACCAGCGAGAGCTAAAGTCCCAGCCACTCTCGGCGCCAGCTCTCAGATCCAAAAAAAGCTTGTGTTTATCATCAGTTTTTGCGAGCTCAGCAGTTTCGAGATCCTCTCGCCTAGACTCAGGACGCGGTGTCGTCTTGTTATCATAGTAACGATTTAGGATCACTCCATTTGGCATCCGCACGACACGTGCATAAGCAGCATGATCAGGACGGTCGCCAGCAATCTTTCGTCCACGCATCCAAAAACGATACTCGGTCAGTAGCGAAGGAAGATACTCAGCGTACGTCCGCGTTCGCCCGCGATGTCTTGCCAGCAGCTTCACCATAAGTGCAAAAAACGGTGGCTGTGATCGACTCAAAAAATAAGCCCGGTTTGCTGTGGGAATCATGCCAAATTTGCGTAGCATATAGGTATAATTTCTCATCATACCCTGAATCAACGACCACTCTCCATCGGCGGCAAGTCCCAACATAATAAAATAAGTATCCCAATAAAATTGCTCGCTAAACCTACCGCCCGGCACAATATATTCATACGGCAGTGCGACCAGCGATCCACGATTTTTACGATTACGTCTTTTTAGGTGTGGCCAGAGATTCGTGATATGTTCTCGGGCGGTCGTCTCATCACTCGGCTTATAGTCGTGACGCTTGTGTAGCTGAATCTCATAAAAGTGCCGATTTACAAACTCATGAAGGTTGAAGTCTGGATCCTGACGCTCGACCTGGTATTCTTTTGCGAGAGCCTTGGCGCGCTTTCGCGGCACCATATCGACAAACGTCTTGCCGTCTGGATACACTTGCTGGCGCTGCACGTCATCAAAAAATCCGCCCATAACTTCGTCAGGGCTCTTTTGCGTCCGAGCAACTGGACCGGTCGCATGGACAACGGCCGTCTTGACTTTATCGGTGCTTTTTTCAATTATTTTCGGTTTTTTCTTAAACACACGCCGAAGCATAAACTGTATTATAGTTGTTTTTTCTATCTGTTACAAGCGTACTTTTGGTGCTAAACAATTGACATTTTATTTAGTTTATGCTAATATAAAGATGTGGTTTGATCAAAACACAAAAAGCTCATAAAAAATTACATCACCCAGCTATAAACGTACGCCGAACGATCGACGCGGCGACAAAAAGGAAGCATCATGAACATAAAGAAAATATCTGTTCGATACATCGGATAATAACTATTTAGAAAAACACCCCACTTCTCGTGGGGTGTTTTATTGGCTTACTTACCAGCACGCTTACGCTCGTTTGGATCTAGGTATTTTTTACGAAGTCGCAGTGCCTTTGGTGTCACCTCAAGCAACTCATCATCCTCAATAAAATCAATACTTTGCTCGAGGCTCAGATCGACAAACGGTGTCAGCTGAACCGCTCCGTCCGATGACTTACTGCGCATATTGGTCAAGTGTTTAGCTTTGCAGACATTAATCTCCATATCCTCTTGGCGAGTATTCAAACCAACTATCTGTCCAGCATAAACATTGACAGCCGGACCGACAAACAGCTCACCTCGACTCTCAGCGCTTGCTAGCGCATACGGCGTCGTTACTCCAGTTTCAAATGCAATCAATACACCATTTCGAGTACTCTGTAGTTTACCGCCCAGAGGTTCATAGCCATGAGGTAGTGAATTCATAATGACCGTACCCTTGGTGCTAGTTAGTAGAAGGTTGCGCAGTCCGATCATTGCACGCGTTGGTAGGATGTAAGTAATTCTCGTCATGCCGCTAGAAGTGTTTTCTTGGCGAACCAGCGTCGCCCGTCTAGCCCCAAGCTCCTGGCTAACTACACCAACAAATTCTGGACCTACCTCGATCTGCAGCTCTTCGACCGGTTCTTTTTCGACTCCATCTTCGTTAATTGTCACAACCTGTGGACGACCGACCTCAAACTCAAAACCTTCGCGTCGCATCGTCTCAATCAAAACACTCAAGTGTAACTCTCCACGACCAGACACCTTAAATCCAATTCCCTGCTCTTCAACCCGAAGCGCAACATTTGTTTCAAGCTCTTTTTTGAGACGATCGCCGATCTGACGACTAGTTGTAAACTCGCTCTCCTTGCCCTTAAAAGGACTCGTATTCGGGCCAAGATACATGCTCAATGTTGGCGCCTCAATTGCTATGGCCGGCAGAGCTTCTGGAGCGTCTTTATCGGCAATTGTATCACCAATATGAGCGTCTGTGATACCTGTCAATGCAACAATATCGCCAGCTATCGCACTATCGACCTCTTCACGCACAAGACCACGATATGTAAAAATCTTATCGATACGCGCCGAACTTATAGCCCCATCCTTTATAAGCGCCACAGCTTGCGCGCGCCTAGCCTGACCCCGAGATATCCGACCAATCGCATACTTACCCAAAAATGAGTCATACTGAAGCGCAGTCACCAGCAACTGTAGACCACCATTTGCTTCAACATTTGGTGCTGGAATATCGTTAATAATTGCGTCAAAAATTGGCGTCAGATCAGCCCGTTCTGATGAATCACCAGGAATATTTGGCCATGCCTTACCATCTCGCCCAATCGCATAATAAACAGGATAGTGAAGCTGAGTCTCGTCGGTAGCTAACTCTAGAAATAGATCGCTAAGCTCGTCTTCCACTTCAGCGATACGACGCGCTGGCTTGTCAATTTTATTGATGATAACAACAGGCTTTAGGCCGACCTTTAGCGCCTTGCTAAGCACAAACTTTGTTTGTGGCATCGGACCTTCTTGAGCGTCGACAATCAACAATACACCATCTGCCATATTTAGCGTACGCTCAACCTCACCCGAAAAATCAGCGTGTCCTGGCGTATCAATAATATTTATTTTGTAATCACCATAGTAAATTGAGGTTTGCTTCGCAGTTATCGTAATACCTCGCTCATGCTCCTGATCACCAGAGTCCATAATAAGCTCCTGATTCATTTCAGCCTGGTTGTCACGAAATGTCTTTGACTGCTTTAGAAGTCCGTCAACAAGCGTCGTCTTGCCGTGATCGACGTGAGCAATAATTGCGATATTTCTAATATGTGATGCGTCGTTCATAATTTATCCTTTATACCGAGAGCTAGCCAGACCGATAAACACTTGATATCAAGCTTACCTCATGCGTCTATACCGAGTAGATCATTAAATAATGGTCCGTATTTAACAGACCTTCCCTTGAAGTCATAGTTTATCACATTTTATCCAAAGGGTAAAAATATTTTACCCCAATATTCCATCATTCCCCGAGAGAGTCTATTGGATCGTTGAGACAAATCCCGCTTGCTACAAATTAATCTTTGATAGATCGCCGTCAATCACATGCGCATCCATCGCTGCCATTTCTGCTACATACGGACTCGTCTCATTGTATGGAAACATCAGGTAAATTATCTTGTCTAGCACGTGAGCAAACCCATACTCAAGGAAAGCATTTCCACCGATATAACCACTGATTCCGCGCTTTGGAACGTTCATCAGAAGTACAGCGTCTGCATCCTTGATTTCATCATAATACGCCTTGATCAAGCCACCACTACGCTTATTCTCAGTTGACTCACTGTCTGTTTCGGGAGATTTTTCGCCACTAGCGTACATATCCGCACCATGCGGCACAGTTACCTCGTAGCCCTTAGATTTCAGATACTCGGCCGCCTCCATCATCTCTTTTGAGGCAGACATACTTCCGCAGATAACAATCTTTTTCATGCTTTTAATCATAGCAAAACACCCCTCGCAAGAGAAGTGTTTGCTGTGCTGCTACGCGCCCACCCGGGGCAGTAGTGTTGGTGAAATGTTTGTGTTTAATCGCAACAGGATACCCCGTTGCGTACCAGCATAACCACATTATTGCGCATATGCTTGTAAAATACAAGCTATCTGCATCGAGACTTGGACCTGCCAACGATAAATCTGGCATGCTATCATGATGAAATGAGAAAAGAACAAATCTTAAATATTATTGGCTGGATTGGTACAGCGATGGTTCTCGCCGGATACGGTCTATATACTTTTGGTATTATTCCTGATGTTATGGTGTATCACTATCTCAATCTAATTGGTTCTGTCGGTGTTATCGCAATTTCAAGCTATCGTCATGCGTGGCAGCCCGTGGTTATCAATAGCTTCATGGCGTTCTTTGCTCTCGTAGCAATCATCCGCTCACTGCTCTAGCAAATCTCCATGAGGTGTGATACCTTAAGAATGTTCAGAACAAGTGCAATACGTGAAATGAAAAAGAATCTTTGTATTTCTTTCGTCAGATCCGGTACACAAATGGTCGATCTGACGAAATAAGTAAAAATAGGAAAGAATAAATTATGGCAAATCTGTTTATCGGTAGTCTCGCCTATGCGACAACTGACGATACGCTTAAAGCTTTTTTTGAGACAGTTGGCCCGGTCAAGGACGCCCGCGTCATCACTGATCGTGATAGCGGTCGCTCAAAAGGCTTTGGCTTCGTAGAGTACGAAGACAAAGCGCTCAATGAAAAGGCAATCGACGAACTTAATGGCAAAGAGCTTGACGGTCGTGCGATCGCAGTCAGTGTTGCTCGTCCAAAAGAAGAGCGCCCACGTGACGGCGGGTTCCGCAACAACGCGGGTAATGGCAACGCCTTCCGTCAGCGTAGCTGGTAGTAGAAGGTTAGGTTAAAAAACACATCCAAGATTGGGCGTGTTTTTTAATTAGTCATCAACACGTCGAAAACGCGACTTCAGACCTTCATCAGTCTCGACCATCTCGGTAAACACACTGCGAGGACAAGCCCATATGGCAGTCTGAGAGTTATATAGAGGGCAATATATGACTAAGGGCTCATCCGTCTCGCTATGTAGGCCCTCGCCCAAAACTTCGTAGCGATCGCCTTCAAAATGTTCGTATTCCCCTGGAACAACTCGTTCACGCCCCTCGACCACCTCTGGGTAACGCGCTGAGTCTGCCTCAAAATATCCGATCCACGGGCTATCATCCCTCAGTACTACATCATCAACATAATAGCCCTTAGAGAAATCGCCTTTTTTCTCTCGACGATGCAACTGATGATCTCGAATCACTGATTCATCTATTCCATATCGACGCTTAATCTCGTCTAGAACATTTTGAGCATCCGCAATCTCATCCAGCACCTCTCTTGTCGCCCCTTCTACTACGGGTATTTCCCGAGCCTCCTCAACCAGCTTACGACACAACTCTCGCAAAAGCGCCGTACCGTTTAGCTCCCTGTATTTGATATCAAGAGTATGTGGCTCTTCTATCGAGTTCTTCACCACAAGATCAGTAACTAGCTTATCAAACCGAAACGTCCGAGGCATCTTATAACATCTCCAAAAAATCTTTTTCGCTAATAATCATCGTACCATATTGTTCTGCTTTTTTAAGCTTACTCGCCCCTACTTTGCCACCCGTGACTAGGTAGTCGGTGTCCTTGCCGACCGAAGACTGAAATACTCCACCCTGGAGCCGAATCTTTTCAGCCGCTTCATCTCGCCCCATACTCTCTAACGTACCAGTTATCACAAACGATTTACCGACCAGTGAACCTGTCTTTTGCTCAAAACGGGGCACAACGCCGTTACTCGAAAATTTTTCAAGTAACTCTACGTTATCATCATCAGCAAACCACGCGACAATGCTCTCAGCAACGACCCCACCCACTCCATCTACCGTACATAACTCGTCAATAGTTGCTACCGACAAACGCTCCAGCGACATGAATCGATTCGCCAAATCTATAGCCGTTTGAATACCGACATGACGAATGCCGAGTCCAAATATAAACCTCTCGAGCGAAGGATTTTTGGCGTTAGCGATAGCACTAATCAGCTTTTCTGCCGAAAGATCAGCAAACCTATCAAGCTTTAGTAGCTGTGATTTTTGTAGAGAATAAATATCAGCTAAATCCTGCACTAATCCAGCATCAACCAAAGCCTCAACATTCTTCTCACCTAGCGTGTCAATGTCAAGCGCCCCCTTACTGGCAAAATGCTGCAGAGCACGCTTTAATATTATCGGGCCAGTCAACCCCTTTACCCGATACACTACTTCATCATTTGGTCGCTCAAATTCAAGCTCCGGATACTGACGAGACAGCTCTGCTACATAATCAAATGGCAACGCTCCCGTAGGACGCAGTTCTAGCAAAACTTGTTGAACCTGCGGAATAATATCACCAGCTTTATAGATAATCACCGTATCACCAATACGAATATCAAGTCGAGCAATTTCGTCGGCATTATGCAGACTAGCGTGCTGGACCGTCGTACCAGCGATCTGCACCGGATCAAACACTGCGACCGGTGTCGCTGCGCCAGTTCGCCCAATCGATATCACTATATCTTTAACAACGGTAGTCGCTTCTTCGGCAGCAAACTTATAAGCAACCGCCGCTCGCGGAGTCTTGCCAACCACACCAAGCTTGGCAAACTTCACACGGTCATTGACTTTGATCACAGCACCATCGGTATTAAATCTCAATCCATCACGAATTTCACCTAAGTGGTCAATGTATTCCATAACCTCATCAACACCTCGGACAACTTTTGTCAGCTTGCTAGTTGCAATGCCGAGTTCGCTCATCATCTGATACCCAAACGCGATCGTCGGCGTGTCGTCTAGGCTGTCTCGTATGATGTCGTATCCTACAAAATGCAATGGTCGGGCGGCAACGAGCGTAGGATCGAGCTGACGAATTGTTCCAGCCGCAAGATTGCGCGGATTTTTAAATAAAGGCTCACCCAAAGCTTCTCGCTCTTTGTTTAGACGCATAAACTCATCTTTATACATGACGATTTCGCCACGAATTTCCGTTCGACCACGCAAAAAATGTGCAAATCGCTGATTTGGACGAAGCCTCAAAGGAACGCTACTGATTGTACGAACATTCATCGTAACATCCTCACCCACTCTACTGTCGCCACGCGTTACCGCCTGAACCAGTAGACCATCCTCATAGATTAGCGAACAGGCCAGTCCATCCATCTTGATGTCGCACAGAAACTCATCGTCAACCGTAGGCAAAGTGCGACGCATGCGCTCGACCCAAGCCACTACCTCCTCGCGGTTAAATACGTCCGCTAGACTAATCATCGGCGTACGATGTGTAACTTTGGTAAACTTATCAAGCGCCTTTCCAGCAACTCGCTGAGTTGGACTATCAGGCGTCACCAACTCAGGATACCGTTCCTCGAGTTGAGACAGCTCGTGCTTTAGACTATCCGCCGCCGCCTCACTCATCGTTGACTCATCAAGTACGTGGTAGTGATAGCGATAGTCGTTAATTACCTCTCGGAGTTTTGCTACTCTCTCCCGTGCATCAGCTAGACTAAGCTGGCTTTGCATCATCATCAACAATTCTCCTGTATAACAAATAAACATATGCTGCAAACCAAACTACCGTTGCCGACGACATAAATGCGCCCACATAAGGCACAATTGGTACATTTTGGATCGCCGGTAAAGCTGACTTAATAGCAGTATCAAGCAAAATTACCGGTATCATTACAATCATCCAGGCCAGTATAATTATTAGCACTGCCCATAGCCATCGATATAGTATGCGTAGTCGTCGACCGATCACGAGATCGCTCGAGGCTTTGAGTGCACGAAGCGGATACATACCCGGCAAGGTAACGACAACCAGTGCGATCAAGGTGCTTGTCGCCCAATAAAACACCAGCACCGCGACCACAATTGCAAACAGCCAAAACAACATACTCCCGAATCCATTCTGCGCCAGCCCGACAGAAGTCAAACCCGCATACATAAGAGCCACTAGGCCAACTGGCACCAGCTGGATAGTCAGCACAAACAAAACAACCACTGTCGCAATTACTGGCGACCCAGAGTTATACAGCCCGTCACGCAATCGCGGTTTACGCTTTAGCAAGAACTCTCTAAGCAACCAAACCGTAGACAGCCAAACAAACAAAAGAGTAATCCCGAGGTAAATCTGCTGATCAACCGATAAGTCGCTCGATCCAGTCAAAAACGCCGACACTGCCAGTAGACCCGCCTCACCAACTTTTCCCATGCCACCACTAAACAAGTCTTTACTAGAGTCTTTGAGCAGCGTATTAATCTGGCTGTATGTTTCTTGACTCGTGATTCCACCGATCAGAATCAATATCGCCGCATACAATATAACGAGAAGTAAAAATGTCCGTTTGTGGATGCGGAGTGTGCTTAAAACCTGACGCGTAAATGCGACATAGCCTGGTAACTTGAGGCTTCGGACATAATCGCGTCGATAAGTTCGCCGAAAGCTTCTGTGCGGACGACGCGCCAAAAACTTTTTGTATCGATCAACGAGATTATTCCTCCGCCCCAAAAACCAGCCACATACCCGACGACAAATTGACTGTTTTTTTTGTGGTTTCTTCCCCTTTTTTGACATAACCCCAGTATACCAGCTCAGGTACTCAAGAGCCACGTCCAAGGTCAGCCGGTCGTCACCAATTTTACCGAGTCTTTAGGGCCAAATAAAAAATGGCTAGTTGTTCGACACCTTAGAATCAGGCGTCAGTGACACTAGCCAAAGTCACTTTATGTTTTACGATATTTCAACATCTCTACTATATAAGAGGGTCAGTAAAAACAAACCCCCACTGCTGGATGGCACCCTCATCGTCATGCTCGCCAGGGAATACGCCCTCAAGTCTCCAGCCGTTACGCTGGAGGCAGGCAACCTGCCAAGACCTGGGTACAATATGGGTATAAAGCTTACGCTCTATGCCCATTACTACTCGCGAGTAAACCAGGAGTGCCTCTAGTGCCATATCTGACATGGCGACAAGTGGCTCTAGCTTAACGAGTGAACCGTCCTTTGGTAGTACGCCGACCACCCCGACTACCTCCGAAGCCCTCATGGCAACATAGAGGCGCCTAGATCTAAACCCAAGGTCGCTTTCGGCAAACAGTTCATCCACCCAACGCTCATCAATTCCGCTAAAGGCTTCGCCTGCCTGCGAAATTATAAGCTCATAAGTGCACTCACTGTGAAGCCAATCGTTAAATGGCACCACATTGATCTCGTATGAACTGGTTCTTACACCCAAGGGCTCGTAAAGAATGACCTCCTGTGCGCCCCGTTTATACTGTTCCCTCGCCGTTCCAGCAACACAAAAACCCTTTCGGAGAAAGAATTCTAGTGTTTTCTGGTTTAGCTCAGAGACGGTGCAGTACAACTGAGTGACACCTGCACCGCGGGCAAATTCTTTGGCATGCTCCAATAGCGCGCTGCCAATACCCAGCTTTCCTCTATACTCTTCGCTCACAATCAGCGTAAGAATTTTTGCTGACCACCGATTGAGCCGATTGACGACAACACTCACGAAGCCAGCTGATTTACCAGCATACTCAGCGATAAATACTCGCCGCATGGGTACCGCGAGGTAGTCAATTCCGCCCTGTACACTAGCGAACATATTCTTCGCTCGTGTGTATTGATTGCCAGAGTAGAAAGGTCCCAGGGTTCTCTTCATTATAGAAGAGACAAAGCTGAGATCATTTTGATTCGCCTCTCGAATCAAAATACCATTCATAATGTACACCTTCCTGAATTGGTCACGTCCCCTTGACGCGACGGGATAGGACACTTAATATTATATCATCAAATAAGCTCGTATTCAACTCCAAGTACGCTGCCTACTCTCTGGTTGCCTAGTGGATAAAATTTTATTGAGCACTAGCCCAAACCGTACTTGGTGCGCGGAGCGGGAGTCGAACCCGCACGCCTTGTGGGCCCCAGATTTTAAGTCTAGTATGTCTACCAGTTCCATCACCCGCGCGTATATTTCTAGTATACTAGAAATATGACACAAATTGTTATTATTCATGGCGGCGACAGTTTTTCCTCATATGATAAATACCTAAAAGACCTAAAAAATAGACAGCTCGACGTCGATCAGCTACGACCCAACAAGCGCTGGAAGGACACGGTTATCGCAGCCTTTCCAGGGGCCGACATCTTGATCCCTACCATGCCAAATAGCGCTAACGCCCAATATGACGAATGGGTAATTTGGTTTGAGAAAATTATTCCCTATTTCAGTGATGACGTACGACTTATCGGACACAGCCTGGGTGCAATGTTTCTCGCAAAATATCTTCACGAAAACCCTCTCAAAAAACCAGTCCACCAGCTGATACTGCTCGCCGCTGGCTATAACGACAGCACCGAAGACTACGGTAGTTTTATGATTACATCAGCAAAAGATATCGAAAAAAGCGCCGACGAAGTCCACCTACTCCATAGTCGAGACGACTTCATCGTGCCCTACTCCGAGCTCGCCAAGTTTGAGGCCGACATACCGACCGCTCATGTTCACGCGTTTGACAATAAAAATCATTTTCTCGACGCAGACTTCCCCGAGCTGATTGCACTACTAAAACAAAAATAACCTCGAATTTTCAAGGTTATTTCATGGAGGCACGTACGAGAGTCGAACTCGTCTAAAAGGTTTTGCAGACCTCTGCGTAACCGCTCCGCCAACGCGCCACGCTTCATATATTATAGCAAATACCAGAGGCTCTTGACCGAATTTTATATTTGCTAAAGTTTCTATATAGACTGCGCCGTACCTACACGAACTAAAAATCCAAGCCAACGCTTGGATATCTAGCTTGGTGCACTGAAGAAGACTTGAACTTCCACGGCCGCAATGGCCACTAGCCCCTCAAGCTAGCGCGTCTACCAATTCCGCCACCAGTGCAAATGTACCAGGTAATTATACCTTATGTTACGGAGTTTTGTAAACATTCTCTGACTGGACAGTCCACTGCGTCACATTCGCATAACGATCAACGCCCGTAACAAGAGTCGAGTGAGGTAACACCGAATCAACGTTACCATTGACGGCATACTCAACAACGGGCTGATACAACGCGATCGCGGGCACATCGTCAAGCCATTGCTTCACAAATTGCTTGTATTTTGTGTTGCGCAATTCTGGCTCAAGTCGAGACCGCGCGCTAGCTAAATTGGTGTCAGCAACCTGATTCATATAATTTGATAGGTTGCGTCCTATGGTAGTCGCCTGAGACGAATGCCAATAAGCAAACACATCAGGATCCGCGCCGATCACTAACTCATAAAGCAAAACATCAAAATTTCGACCCTGAAGGGTATTCTGGACAAAACTCGAGGCCGCATTTGAGGTATCAACAATATTTTCCTCTACTTTAATCCCAAGCTTACGCCACTGCTCCTGAACCAACCTAAGTACTACGTCGTACTCTCGGTCTTTCGTGGTTGTAATCGTGAGAGTAAGTTTTTGATCGCCTTTTACCCTATATTCACCAGACATTTTCCAGCCGGCCTCGTCGAGTATTGCCGTAGCTTTTTTGATATCTGGAGCGGGCGCAACTGGAATATCATTGCCAAAAAGTTGACCAGGCAACAGAGGCGAGTCAAGCGCCCCGACTCCGCCGCCAAGCCCCGTCCTTACGGCCTTAGTATCGGTACCGACCTGAAGAGCCTTTCGAACCGCTTTGTCCTGAAGGATTGGCTGTTGCGTATTGAGAATTATATAGACACCACTGGCAAGCTTTTGCGGGATAATCTTGGTCTGCGAATTCTTGACTTGCCGAACAGCTGAAACACTGACATCAGCAGCCCCGCTCACCTCACCAACATTAATTGCCCTGATAAGCGACTTCTCGTCCGGATACGCGTGCATCTCAAACCTATCCAACTTTGGCTTACCTCCGTAATATTGACCGTTAGCCGAAAGGTGAACAACGCGATACTTGCTCACCGCATCCGCCTCTTGTAGCCTCCTAAACTGGAATGGCCCACTCCCGACAGGCGACCGACTATAAGCACTTTCACGAATTGCCGATGGAGCAGTGTCTTTTAGAAGGTGTCGTGGCACGACCGGAAACGTGAGAGCATGCGGGAAAGACGCATATGGTGCCGGAAGCGTAAACTCAACGGTTCGCTTATCAATCGAACGAACCGAAGCATCAAGCCAAGTCAAGCGAAGAGAAGTGTTTGCGCGAGTCGCCGAGTTTTTGATCAAGTTAATTGTAAAGACAACGTCCTCGGCAGTAAGCGTTTTACCATCATGCCACTTAACACCATCACGAATTGTCACGGTATACACCTTGTGAGAATCATCGATTTTCATACCTGTCGCCAGGTCCTGATGCAACTCACCTCTTGTGTCGTAATTATAAAGCGATGAAAACATCAGTCGAGCGACGGAAGCCTCGGTGCTGGTAGAAGCGAACAGCGGATTTATAGAATTAACCTGGCCTAGCGAGCCCTCAGAATAAGTACCGCCCTCGCCTCGAGCACTTGCAATGTAGTTCTGCTGTCCAAAATACAACTGTACACCAAGGCCAGCAATCAGTAGGCCGACGAGAGATAACCATATAGCTACCTCACGAGCAACCAAACGGATGTTATCAATTCGACGTGTAATAAATCGATGTGCGTGTCGCTGCGTCGCACCTTCTGCCTTTTTGACACGACGGGCGAGTTGCTTGCGATCAAGCTTGATGCGCCTAAATTGATTCCACCCTTGTTTATCGTCCTGCACAGGCCAGTCCTTATTTTATATTTGGAAGAACCAACCCAACCAAAATCGATAGAACAAATGTGACTGCCAGAAAAATTGTTACTTCAAATAGATTCTTATCGAGACCACGTCGTGTTGTATACAACTCGCTTGATCCACCGAAACCCGCACCGAGACTAGCTCCACGCTGTTGCAGTAATATCGCGACGATCATTAATACCGCCGATACGATCGATACAATCTGTAAAATACTCGAAAGATTCATTTATTTCTCCTCTCGCACGTGCATGTATTCAAGTTCAAGTGCGCTACTTACTATATAGTTTACCAGACTTAGCACCAAACCCGTAAGGACCGAATTCCAAAATGTCATCTCAAGTCCTGGAGTTAGTCGCAAAGAAATATAGACCATAAGACCATTGACAATGATCGTGAAGAACCCGAGAGTCACCAGAATAGCCGGTAATGCCAGGATAATAACTGCCGGTTTGAGAACAGCGTTGATAATCGAAAAAATCAATCCCGCAACGAGAAACACATAAAATCCGCTGTCTATCTGCTGTTCACTATAGCCAGTGCCAAAAATACGCACAGCGATCCAGAGGCCAAAAGAATTAAGCACCCAACGAATCACAAATACCAAGAACTGTCGTTTCATTACTAGATATGATTATAGCAAAAATACCAAAAAAATACTAGTGCTATAGCGCTGTCGACAGCGCACCACTTAAATTCCGACTACCATCATTTGTCACTAATATGTCATCTTCGATACGAACCCCGATCCCTTCTTCCTCAATATATATACCAGGCTCCACAGTGATTACCATACCTACCTCAAGACAGCGAGGAGAGCCGAGGCTATCATGAGTGTCAACCCCCAGGCCATGACTCATCGCATGAGGAAAATACTTCCGAAACGTACTATCATCAGACAGATCATCCAGCAGGCCTAGGTCGTGAAGCGCCTCTCTCATAATCATGTCGCCTTTTTTGACATACTCGCTAACGGGCAATCCAGGCGCAATGAGAGCGATCACCTTTTTCTGAGCCTTTAAAACTGCTTCATGGACTGCTCTCTGGCGCTTGGTGGGGTTGCGACAATACGTCCTAGTGATATCTGCCGAGTAGCCATCAACACGTGCGCCTATATCGATCAGTACCGTATCCCTTGCGTCAACTTTTGCGTTATTGGCGATATAGTGCAACGTACAAGCATTTTTGCCAGACGCGACAATTGGTTCATAGGCATGCAGCGCATCCGCTCGTCTAAATCGGTACGTAAACTCAGCTTCAATTTCATTTTCTGATCGACAGCTATCGAGTATCTCTCGCACGTCCTGAAACGCTCGAGTAGTAACGTCGATTGCCTTTTGCATACGCTTTAACTCTTCAGGCTGTTTAATGGCTCGTAGTCCGGCAATCATCTGATTACAGCTTTGTACTGAATCAAATATCCGCTTCAACGTCTTATTAAGCTCATTTTGCGCTGGATTTAGGTGCATCGTATCGCCATAATGGATATTGTCAATTGTTTGAACGATCGAGTGGTGTCGTCGCAGTTGTCGAAGTTCTTTTTCGAAATCATCGATATCTATAATTCGATCAATTCTACTTATTTCGCAAACTTGCTGATCCGTCATACGACCATTAAATACGACATCGACTTGACTACGTGCTGGACGGACTAGAGTCGACTTTTTTCGACTACCATCTAAAATCAACTTCCATCCAGCTTCTTCTATGCCGGTCAACCACCAAAACGACGATTCTTGCAAGAATGGAGCCGCCATATCACCCGATAATTGCATCTCATCATAAGCCGACAGAACAATCAAGGCACTTTTTGCTACTTCAAAAACCCGCTGACGTTGCTGTTCATGCATCATAGCATCTATTATAGCTTAGCTACATGGCGTTTCGGTGATTGATTCACCAGCCTTAGAGTCGAGATAGAGATTTGGAGCCTCTGGGACCGCGTAGTTCTGCGCCTTTAGACAATAGCTTTCACCGTCAAGACGCAACGCATAAGTTACACCAACATTAGCACTCGGTTTATAGGTGAGCCCCGATATCGTCCTAGGCGACACCGCAGATCCGCCTGGTGTTCCTGGAAACTTATTCTGAAACGCCTGATAGCTCTTTAGACTAGACACTACTGTCATAATCTCTTGGCGCATTTCAGTTTTGGCGGTGCGTTTCCGCCAAGCACCAAACGCAAACACAGTCAGTAGCGCGAGAGATGCAATTATCACGATAACCACAATTACTTCAACAATGGTAAATCCTTGACGCCTCTTCATAATGCAACTATACCACAAGCATTATCACTCAGCCAGATGCGCACGAATACGTCCTGCTATTTTCGGACTAACGACCGATCGGAGCTCCTCTTCGCTCGCCTGCGTCACTCCGCGCACACTACCAAATGCTTTGAGTAGCTTCTTTTTGGTAACCGCACCGACGCCAGGAATTTCATCAAGCTGGCTCCTCGCTCCCCTGCTCCTTTGAAGTGCCGTGTGGTAGCTCACCGCAAACCTATGAGACTCATCACGTATTCGCTGAAAAAGCTTCGTAAGTTCATCATATGGACCAATCGCATCGCCACCGCGTAAATTACGTGAATGCGCACCCGCGTTCAATCGCCCTACGTGGAGGTTAATATGATAATAGCCACCCGAATCAACAACCGACACGCCATCAATCGGATCGGCAATTAACTTTTGGATGAACGAATCTATCACATTTGATCCAGCCTTTGATATCAGCAATTCTTCGTCACGCTTAGCAATACTCACAATCGGTACATTTATACCAAGCATATCTCTAGCCGTAATAGCGGCGTTGAGCTGGCCTTTTCCGCCATCAATCAAGACTAAGTCTGGTAAACCCCAAGATTTGACATTTTTTTGGCTAAATCTTCTAGTTATAGTTTCATGGATATTTGCCGTGTCGTCATTACGCTGGTGATGCATTTTGAATTTACGATAATTCGACCGATCACTCGCTCCATTTGAAAACACGACCATGCTGGCCACTACATCAGTACCGCTAATGTGCGAGATATCATAACCCTCAATTCGAACTGGGTTTCGCGGAAGCGAGAGAAGCTCCGCTAGCTGGGATAACGATTTGTCTTTGGAAATATCGATAAACTCTTTGTCGCCAAACATAATCCGACGCTGCAGTTCTTTTAGGGAGGTTAGTTTATTGCGAAGCTCCGCCGCAACTTCAAACTCCTGCTTGCGTGCCGCCCGCCTCATGTCTCTCTCAATCTCCCGTACAATTGTCACGCGCCCACCCTCGATATATTTAATAAGCTTTTTGAGGGACGCTTTATACTCAGCGCTCGTCATATCTAGGCTAGGAGCTAGGCCAATCTGCGACTCGAGATCAGAGCGCTCACGACGTGGCTCTTTGATATAGTATGGAAACACTTTGCGAAGATATCTTAACGCCTTTTTAACAGCGTAACCATTGTAGAACGGACCGATGTACGTCGCCATATCGTCCGCTGGGTTACGCGTAAACGTTACCGTAGGCCACTCACTTTTCATGTCAATCCGCACGAACATCTGTGACTTATCATCGCGAAGCAACACATTGTAGCGTGGCATGTAGCGCTTGACCATCTCACTCTCGAGAAACAATGCATCAATTTCGCTCTCTGTTTCAACCCAATCTGTATCGTCAATTTCATTGACTAACACCAAGGTCTTTATATCAAAGTCTTTTTTGCTCTGAAAATATTGACGCACACGGTTTTTGAGCACAGCCGCCTTACCAACATAAATAATCTCGCCTGTTTTTGACTTATGAAAATACACACCTGGCGAACCGGGCAAGGATTTGAGTTTTTGCTCAAGCATTTTGTTCACTATTTCATTATACGACGAGAATACTGGCTAGTTGACATATGACTTGAGTATATCCTCCAAGTGAGGAGCCGCCACCATACCAACGATCGTATCGACAACCTTCCCAGCCCTAAAAATATTCATGTTAGGAATACCCTGTACACGATACTCTTCCGCCAACGCCTTGGTATCTGGACTAGCTTCGATGTCAACCTTTACGACATCGACCTGGGTGTCCATTTTTTCGGCGATTTGCGCGAGGACAGGTGCGATCGCGCGACACGGTGGGCACCACTGCGCCCAAAAATCAACCAGCACGACCTTGTCGTTGTTTAGTACTTTCTCCTTGAACTCTGCTTTTGTTGTAATGTTATATAATGCCATTTTTATCCTCCTTTTTATTAAGATCATCTAGGCATGATTGGCAATTTCCTTGAATTGTTAGCTGCCCCGTGATACGACAACCACCTAGCGCTTGCTCTATATCGTGACATACAGCAGGTGACACAATTATATCTCGGATTCCTCCACAACATCGACACTCGAAATGGTCATGCGGATTCAGGTTGCTGTCATACCTTAAGCAGCCCGCGCATGTCATTGGCGCTTTCGCCAACATGCCGTCGTCAAACAAGCGTTGCGTCACACGATGCACAGTCGTGTCGCTTACCGCTGGAAAATACTTTCTTAATATTCTGGCAATCTCCTGATTTGTAGCGTGACCTTGAGCGCGTAAAATACGCATGACCTCATCGGCATATAAACTTTTGCGTCTATTGACTGGCATACTCTTATTGTAAACCATTTACATTAAATAATCAACTAGTGTATAATATCCCCATAGTTATTCGGAGGAAATTATGAAACGACTAATCATTGCTATCGGTATACTTATCGCACTCGGTGCTGGAATATATCTAATCGCTGACAAAAACAAAACTGACGCTTCTCAGCCCCAAAAATTGCCAGCTGAAACCAAGATTTATGACGTCCGCACCAAAGAGGAATATTCAGCAGGACACATTGCAGGTGCGACACTGCTTCCGTCTAACGAAATCGCATCTGGCAAGCACCCTGACGTCGCAAAAGATACGCCGATAGCCGTATATTGCCGAAGCGGTAATCGCAGCGCGGCCGCAACTGACAGCCTCAAAAAAGCTGGTTTTACAAATGTGACTGACCTCGGCGGATTATCTGATGTAAAAGACCGAGGGTACAAGTTAGTCACGGATTAAAGACAGCTAGGACTCGCTCGGTCTACCACGCTTATAGCTAATCTCTGCGCTAGCTGGCATCTCAAGCGAAAAGCTACTCGCAGGTACGCGATTCATTTGATCGACATGCGAGACAATATGCTTATAAATACGGTAACAATCACGAAGCACATCACCAAGTTCAGCAGACGCTTCAAGCTCTTTTAGACTAAGCCAACGGATATCCTGCGACTCACCATCGGCCGCCAAGTTATTTGGCTCAGTCTTGGCGACGAATGCATAACAAGAATCAGAATGATAGTGACCATCACCAACACTGTGCGTATTTGAAAGATACGGCGTCGGGTGAAACACACTTCCAATGCCATCCGGCAAACTGTCATAGGGCTGGAGAATCTCTAGCTCCTCTAGAGCATATCCACTCTCTTCTGTTAGCTCGTGCGCGATTGACTGCCAAGGATTTTCGTCTAATTCGATATGGCCACCAACCTGCATCAGCTTATCAATCTTGCGATGAAAGTGTACAAGACATTTATATTCACCTGATTCATAACGAATTATATACGCGCTCACCGTCATGTCGCGCTGTCCAGGGCTGGTGTGGATATGTGGCATAAGCTTAGTATATCAGCAACCCCAGCGCCGCCGGGCACTTTAAATCTCAAAACAGTTTACAGATACCCGGGCTGTACCATATACTAGAGAAACGTATGAACCAAATGGTTCCTCTATTTGTGGCCTATGCAGCCAACAGGCGCGATGAGTAAATAATAAATTCTTAAAAAAGATTTAGGAGATTTAGTTGATAATAAACACGTCTATACTAGCCAGCCTCAAGAAGTTTCGGAGTAATTTAATATGAGCATCGGTCGCCTAACCCTCTCTCAATATTGGCAACACGTCAAAAAGTACAAGAAGTCGTTTTGGCTGATGTTCTTGTTGGTGCCAACTTCTAACATCCTCATAACATCCACTCTCCCGTTCTTTTTTAGCCAAACGATCGGCGCACTAACTGACCGCAACTTTGGCGACGCAAACCAGTTTTTTATATTTGCGGTTGTTACAGGTCTATTCGGCGTTATCGCGAATTTGATCGGTTTTCAATCGCTAGTCTTTCACGAAGCTCGAGTGGTTGGCGCGCTCCGTCGCGAGACCTTCCGACAGTTACTGGCAAAAGATATGCGCTTTTTTGCCAACGAAAAAATCGGTGGGCTCACTAGTAAGTATATAGACTATATTCGCAGCGAAACAACCATTCAGGACATAATGGTAATTAGAACACTTGGTTTTGTCGGTTCACTCGTCATCGGCACCTGGGTGGTTGCTACGCGATCGACACTTCTCGCAATTATAATCGTTGGGCTAGTTGTTGTTCTGCTCGCCCAAGTCAAACTCAGCCTTTGGATTCGTCGAAACTGGCGACGTGAACGTAGAGAGATCCGTAGTGAAATCCACGGACACGTCGCGGACTCGCTCACCAATCAGCTCGTCGTCAAAACTTTTACTGGCGAAAAACGCGAATACAAACACCTCGAACGGATGGCTTATCGTTTCCAGAAACTATTTATGAAAGATGTTGGATTTGTGATTGGTGAGGGCTCGGTTCGAGTACTATTAGCGGTGAGTGTACAGATCATCACACTTGGCGTAGGCATCAACCAACTTACAGTTGGTAACGTTGATATCGCCACGATTGTGTTTATTATGAGCTTCCTACAGCTAATTGGCTCAAATCTATTTACGCTCGCCGAACTCCTAAACGGCCTACAAGAAGCTTTACTCGAGGCCCAACCAATGACCGAAATGCTCGCTAAGAAAAATCTTGTCGTAGACAAACCAACCGCCTCTCACATTACAAATATTAAACCGGAGATTACACTTTCACACGTTGATTATAGGTACGAAGACAGCAAAGAGCTCGTACTTCACGATATCAATCTGATTATTCCAGCCGGCCAAAAGGTAGGACTGGTTGGCCACAGTGGAGCCGGCAAAACAACAATTTCACACTTGCTTTTACGATTTGCCGATGTGTCGTCGGGCTCAATCACGATAGACAAGCACGACCTAAGAGACTTTACCCAAGAAAGCCTCCGGCAGACGATCGGCTTTGTCCCACAAGAACCTTTATTGTTTCATCGATCACTACGCGAAAACATAGCTTATGGACGACCAAACGCAACTGAGGAAGAGATTATTAAAGCAGCAAAACAGGCAAACGCCTGGGAGTTTATCAATGATTTACCAGACGGCCTAGACACATTGGTCGGTGAACGTGGCATCAAGCTCAGTGGCGGTCAACGACAGCGTATCGCTATTGCACGCGCTATCTTAAAGGATGCACCAATCCTACTACTCGACGAGGCTACCAGTGCGCTAGACAGCGAAAGCGAAAAGCTAATTCAAGATTCCCTGACCGACCTAATGAAGGGCCGAACTAGCGTGGTAATTGCCCATCGACTGTCAACTATTGCCAAGCTCGACCGTATCATAGTTCTCGATCATGGTCGCATCATCGAGGACGGCACTCATAGAGAACTACTGGCGAAAAAAGGCGTCTACGCCAGACTATGGAAACGCCAAAGCGGTGGATTTATCGAAGAATAGCCCCTTTTGGCCATAGCTCAAGAAAATACTCCAGCAATTTTGCTGGAGTATTTTTTAAAAGTAGTCTAGTCTATGATTCTACCTTTGAGTCATCACCAGAATTACCAGCTTGATCACCCGACTCATCGGCAGTAGCTGTCGACTCGTCCTCAGCCTCGCCGGCAGCAGCATCGTTCGCCGCTTCAAGTGCCGCTGGCTCATAAGCGCTAGCAACCACTAAGTCCATAACCGTTACGTCGTCGTCATCGGTGCCTTCACGGCCGTCATCCTTGTCGACGATCTCAACACCTTCCGGCACGATAATATCACCTACAGTCACATGGTCACCTGCTTCACGCAAGTTTATAACCGACACCTCAAGTGCCTCAGGAAGTTCCATCGGCAGAGCCTTGACCTCAATTTTGTCAATCGCCTGCAAGACGACAAGCCCAGCTTTTTCTGCTTCGCTCTCCCCGGTACCGACAAGACGGATTGGTACGACGGCCGTTACTGGTTCGTCCGCCTTTACGGCATGAAATGACACGTGACGAATAGCGCCACTCTTGACCTGATTGTATTCAACATCCTTGATCATTGCGATTCGGCGCTTTACTCCCGTTAGATTGATCGGCGTATGTCGACCAGCCAACGCAACAACCCGACGCAATTCACCAGCTTCAGCCTGTACCGCCATTGGCTCCATACCATGACCGTAGACAACCGCCGGAGTGATGCCAGCTTTTCGCAGATTCTTAACCTTTTTACCTCGCACCTTGCGCTCTTCAATCTTTAGACTAATCCTGTCTCCCATTTCTCTCTTCCTTTCGTTAGATACTCGTACGGAGTTTAGGGTAATAGTGCTTATTATTATAGCAAACCTCATCCTACTCATGAGTTATGCTACAATTGAACGTGATGGAATCACTTCTTAACTTCATTACAGGGCTTGGTGTTCTCGCCGTAATACTAGTTGTTTATGCAGAATCAGGCTTATTGATTGGCTTCTTTTTGCCTGGTGACAGCCTACTTTTCACCGCAGGTTTTCTAGCTCAGCAAGGCATAGGCTCGTTTGGTGCAGTCAATATCCACTTGTTTGTAGTTTTGCTCTGGGTAGCAGCTGTCCTGGGAGACAGTACTGGATACGCGTTCGGGCATCGTGTTGGACGTAAGCTGTTTGAACGCGAGAACACCAAGTTTTTCAAAAAGAAATATCTCATCGAAGCTGAAAAATTCTTTGATCGTCACGGGCCAATATCAATCGTCCTCGCTCGCTTTGTGCCGATTGTTCGTACTTTCACACCAATTATCGCCGGCACCAGCAAAATGCACTATAAAACATTCGTCTTGTTCAACATGATTGGCGGCTTGCTTTGGACAGCCAGCTTCACTTATCTCGGGTTCTTTGCAGGAAAAGTTCTCCACGAAGCAGGCATCAACATCGAGGTCGCAGCTATTATCATTGTCCTTGTATCAGTCGCTCCGATGATTATCCATACCCTCAAAAACCCAACTACTCGTGGCAAGCTAATTCACGGTAGCATTCGTCAACTCAAAGTCATATTTGGCAAAATCAAACCAAACAAAAAGTCCTAGCCACTACTACTAATTTAGAAATTTTATTTATTTCAACAAGGCTTTTAGATATTTTCCAGTGAAGCTTGATGGAACTTTCACAATGTCCTCTGGAACTCCCTCAGCAATCACCGTTCCGCCACCTTGACCACCTTCTGGACCCATGTCGATTATATAGTCAGCGCACTTAATTACCTCGAGATTATGTTCGATAATGATCATACTATTTCCGCCATTGACAAGTTTTTGAAGAATCTCCAGTAGCTTCTTTACATCTGCCGTATGTAGACCAGTTGTTGGCTCATCCAAAATATAAAGCGTCTTGCCTGTGGATCGACGACTCAGCTCACTCGCCAACTTAATTCGCTGAGCTTCACCGCCACTAAACGTCGTCGCTGGCTGACCAAGTTTGATGTACCCCAGCCCCACCTCTTGAATAGTAGACAACTTACGGTAGATTGCTGGCACATTCTCGAAAAACTCACACGCCTGCTCAACCGTCATCTCAAGTACATCAGAAATTGTCTTGCCTTTATACTTAATCTCAAGCGCCTCACGATTGTACCGCTTGCCGTGACACTCAGGACATTGCACGTAGACATCTGGCAAAAAGTGCATTTCAATCTTTATTACACCATCACCCTGACAATTTTCACAGCGCCCACCTTTTACGTTAAAACTAAAACGTCCTGCCTTGTAGCCACGAACATTGGCCTCTGGCGTCCCCGCAAACAACTCACGAATCGCTGTAAACACACCCGTATACGTTGCGGGATTTGAGCGTGGCGTTCGTCCAATCGCCGACTGGTCAATCACGATAACTTTATCTAGATGCTCAATACCCTCAATATTCTCGTGAGTACCAGGCACCTCCTGTGCACGATGTAAACGAGCCGCTAACTCTTTGGCAAGAATATCGTTAACAAGCGTCGATTTACCACTTCCGCTCACGCCAGTCACCAACGTCATAGCGCCGAGCGGAAAAGCAACGTCGATATTTTTCAGGTTGTTCTCTTTTGCCCCACGGACAATAAGCTTACGACCCTTTTCAATTACTCGACGCTTCTTGGGAACAGGTATTTTTTCTACACCAGCCAGATAGCGACCCGTAATACTATCCGGATTTTTAGCCACCTCGGCAGGCGTCCCCTGAGCGACAATTTTTCCCCCTCGCACACCAGCACCTGGCCCGACATCTACCAAGTAATCAGCCTGCGCAATCGTGTCTTCGTCATGCTCAACTACCAACACAGAATTTCCCAGATCTCGAAGGTGCTTTAAAGTCCCAATCAGACGATCATTGTCACGCTGATGAAGACCAATCGACGGCTCATCAAGTACATATAGCACGCCCTGCAAACCAGAGCCAATTTGCGTAGCAAGTCGAATTCGCTGCGCCTCACCACCCGAAAGTGTATTTGCCGCACGCGAAAGCTCGAGATAGCTCAATCCAACATTACTCATGAAGCCAAGTCGAGCCCTCACTTCTTTTCGAATCGGCTTGGCGATAAACTCTTCTTCGTCCGAAAGCTCTAGGGCGTCAATCATTTCAATTGCATCGTCGACACCCAAACGACACATATCCATAATATTAAGTCCATGAACCTTAACTGCGAGTACGGCTGGCTTGAGGCGCATTCCCTTACATGCCGTGCACTCACGTTCACGCATAAACCGCTCAATATCGCGACGCATGAAATCACTATCCGTCTCCCTGTGTCGCCTCTCCAGATTTGGAATCACCCCTTCATAAGTAGAGTCATAAAAACGATTTCCGCTAAGCGTGATGCGGTATTTTTGACTACCCGTTCCATACAAGACTTTCTCAAGATCAGCTGGTCTAAGCTGCTTAACTGGCACATGAATACTAAATCCATGCTCCTCCGCGACAACCGCCAGCCGTTTCATATACCAAGCATCTGAATTGACACGATTATAAGGCCTAATCGCCCCCTCAGCAATCGTCAGGTTTGGATTAAATACAAGATCAGGATCAACCTCAAGGCGCGACCCAAGTCCAGTGCAAACAGGACAGGCACCTTGCGGAGCATTAAAGCTAAACAAACGAGGCTCTAGTTCGGGAATATCCTCCCCTGGATGGTCGACACAAGCATAGCGCTGACTATAGGTATAAATTTCTCCAGAATCTGCATCGAGTAACTGAACAACTCCACTGGCAATATCAAGCGATTGTTCAATCGACTGAGTCACGCGTGTGATCGCATCAGGCTTCATAACGATACGGTCAACGACGATTTCGATATCATGTTTGTACGATTTCTGAAGCTCTGGGAACTCATCAAGTGAATATACAACCCCATCAACTCGAGCGCGTGCAAATCCATTGCGCATATACTGCTCTGGAATGTGCATAAACTCACCTTTTTTCTGACTGACAATTGGCGCAAGCACCATCAGCTTAGATCCTTCGGGGAGCTTCATAACCTCATCGATAATTGCCTGAGCGGTTCGGCGGTGGACTGGCTTACCACAAACTGGACAATGCGGTACACCAATCCGCGCAAATAACAGCCTCAAATAATCATATATCTCTGTTACTGTAGCGACTGTAGAGCGCGGATTACGGCTAGTTGATTTTTGATCGATTGAAATCGCCGGGCTCAATCCATCTATACTATCAACATCAGGTTTATCCATTATCCCCAGAAACTGTCGCGCATAGCTCGAAAGTGACTCGACATACCGTCGTTGCCCTTCAGCATAAATCGTATCAAAGACCAACGATGACTTACCGCTTCCAGATAGCCCCGTCACGACGACAAGCTTATCACGCGGTATCTCGACATCAATATCTTTGAGGTTATGCTCTCTAGCGCCTTTTACGCGAATTGTCTCTGACATGACTGTTTATTATACATTCTTTTGCCAAGTCTTTCTAGTCCCCCAGGGTCGTGATATCTTGCGTTACGGTATTTTACGTTATTATTGATATTTTGTATATTTTATGATACAATTAAAAGATCTATTACTGGTGTTGATTTCAGAAAAAACCATGCAGTTAAACGCTAAAAAACTAATCCCTTACTCACTTATCGCTTGTGCTATTTTAGCGATTATTGTTAGCGAGGAGCTGGCTAGCGTTGTCCTCAGACTCCTGTTGACTGGTATCCTTCCTGGTACAGGTGTCGCGCTACCGTCATGGATTATGATTATATTTTACGTCGGACTAGTGTACGTTATCGTTACTCACCTAACAAAATCAATTACAAAAGTTACAAAAACTCACAACCAAAAATCTAGCTAAAATCAACCTTATTTATAAACTCTACAGCTGCGCCCAGTATCTACTCGTCGCTCGGCATCACCGACTCCGCCCAAAGTTTTAGCTCCTCTAGCATAAACTGCCCAGATTCACCAGACGTCACACCAAGTCGATGTAAGGATTTCATAAACTCAGGAAGCTGTCGCTGTATCCTATCGCTTCGCCACCTTTCCCATTCAACTACCTCAGACTCGCTTAGGGTATCCGGGTAGTTGCGTGCCTTATAATGAAGCAAAAGTGGCGCAAGACGCTCATCAGAAAAATCAGGATGAAAGTCAACCAGCTCACGTTCAGTCGCATTGCGTACCGTTTCCGCTCGAAGCCTATCGCGGTCGTTCAAAAAGCCATCATACAACTGACCCTCGACGTCAGGCGAAGCAGAATATTCCTTCTTGCGTTCAAACACTGTTCGCAAACGCTCCGCAAATTCAGGATAAGCTAAAAGTATTTTCATATGACGCTGGACGGTCTCGGCATCAAGCCCAATCTTTGTCCAACCATTACCCTGCTCAAGCACCCCTAGCGGAGCCACTGCTGGACAGCGGTTGTACTGTAAAATCTTGGCTGGTAGAGCAATAAAATCATCAGCCTGTCGCTCTTCCCAGCTTGCGAAAATCTTATCAGCTAGAGCTTTGTCGTCTAGCCCAACAAACGGAGTTGGATCATGGCGCAAATCATAAACTACAACGTTACCATTTGCGGCACTCGTCAGAGGAAAGGCTACGGTCGCTTTATTCCAAGCGATATCATATCGGCCACTCGCATAAACAAACGGCTGCTTATTATCTAGATTAACAAGTTGCTGCACGGCCTTCTTGTCACGCATCTTAAATAGATAATCAAATAACTGAGGCTGTTTTTGTTTGACCAACCTCGCTACGTCAATCAGCGCGATAACGTCAGCCAGAGCATCGTGAGCATTTTCGTGAATGATCCCATTCTCTTTCGTTAGTAGCTCAAGCCGATTAGTCGCCCTGCCCTCTGTATCTAACGGCCAGATTATCCCATCGGGTCGGAGCGCTCTGGTCATCCGAATAACGTCTAGCAGATCCCATCGTGACCGACCGTCTTTCCAAGACCACTCATAAGGGTCATAAAAATTACGCCAAAACAAATGGCGCACAAACTCATCATCAAACCTAACATTATTGTAACCAACCGCGATCGTATCAGGTGTAAAAATCTCTTCCGTCAAAATACGCGAAAACTCGCTCTCAGTATAGCCCTCTTCGAGGGTTTTTTGCGGAGAGATACCTGTAACCATAAGGGCGTCAGGACTCGGCAATGTGTCATCATTTAGTTTAACGAGGATATTATAAGGCTCACCAATTGACTCGAGATTCATGTCCGTCCGCTGTCCAGCAAACTGCATGATTCTATCCTGACGCGAGCTCAATCCACTCGTTTCGAGATCGTAGAAAAAGAATGTCTGCGCCATTGATTAAGACACGTACTCTTGATACAGCTTATGCCTATCGTGTACTGCATGAATTGCAGCATCAACCTGATCAGGTGTTAAGTCATATTTATCGGCCACCATCGCAAACAGCTCGCTGATTTCAGCTACGTCTTGCTCCGTCGGCTCACCCTCTATTTCTAGTCTCCGCACTAGTAGATTAAACCCTCCGTCTTGTACTAGTTTCTCTATCACGTCCACCTCTTGTCTTGATCGCTCAAACATAGACCCTCCTATCATTTCACACTTAGTATACCAAACAAAGTTACCCTAGCGCCATCCGCCGCAATCACAAAAAAACTACAGGAATAGCCCAGTCTCAACCATATCCCTCCACCTTCGGGGTCAACATTTACACCGTATTACTGCGTGACCCTGTCTATTGACCGATATATTACTTCAAACGGCCGATGTTTGACTTGATTAATTGTTCCCGTCACGAACACATCCTTTGAAGGGCAGTAAAAAGCAAAACTACCACTCACGCCACTATGGCCAATAATCTCTGGAGCTGGGATGAACGGAGACAGTATACGTGGGATTTTTAGTTGCATCATCCCGCTTCCGTACTTAAGTGGTACAAACTGAATGGGTCGAAAAGTCGGATCGGTAATGTGCTCCTTAGAAAATAGCTCACCGCCAAAAAATGCCTGCAAGAACCTCATTAGCTCCTTATTGGTCGAAATTATGCCACCCTGCGCCATCTGTGTTGAAAGATATTTCGGGAGCATAGCTACACAATCACCATTATAAATTGGAGCGACATCTTTTTCGGTCAGGGTATAGTAATGCGTACTAGTGAGTCCAAGCGGCCGACAAATAACCTGTTCAAGCAATTTAGGTAGTGATTTGCCAGTAATATTCTGACAAATCTCACCGAGCAGTAGCGCGTTAATATCAGCGTAATATGCGCGCTCGCCGGGCTCACCCCTAGACGGCAACTCAGACACCATTTTCAATGCGCCCTCTACATCTACTGGGCGGTCGTGTCGTAATAGCTCCTCAAACAGCACTGTACCGTTCGGAAACTTATCCATCTCGTAGTTCGCAAAACCTGACGTCTGATCAACCAAATGTCTTACTGTTACTTTATCGATATTCGACAGTCCGTCAACCATGGTACCCGGCAACAGATCAGTCAAACATGAATCGTAGTTAAGTCGTTTTTGATCAATCAGCCAAAAGATCAGTGCGTCAGTATATAATTTCGAGATACTCGCAATCGCAAACGGTGAATCGCTCGTCATATCCCCCTTTGACATTTCAGCGACTTTATCACTGCCCTTATATACCAACAGTGTCGCCTGGTGGATTTTCTTGTTTTTCAAAATTGTATTGTCCATAATCCCCTCCTAGACCCACCTAATTATAATACAAGACGGTATTATTCTCTTCGACTCTCGCTTAGTCAACGCTAGCGCCACTCTATATCATTCAAGTTACTGCTCGACTAGAGTAAACAGCTGAGACTCACCAATGACAACATAGCTGTCCCCCTCAGCGCCACGACGCATAAGCTCATGAGAAATACCAAGTCGCTTCATAATGTCGCGCAAACGATTAACCGCCTCAAATTGATCAAAATTAGTACGGCGTGCAAACTTTTCTATCTTTTTGCCGGTCACTTTGAATACTCTAACTACCTCGCCGTCCTCTTTTTCAACATCATCTAACCGCTCAACCGACCAGTCGTCGGTCGACTCCCCTTCGCCCAGAGAAATCACCGGCACGTCATCGCCAGATGTTTCAACAACCTTCGCTTCACGTTGTCGATAGTCCTCAACTTCCTGACGAAGTAGTCGCAACAGCTCTTTAATATTATGGTGTGTCTGCGACGAAATCGCTACCACTTGCGCCCCACCAGTCACATTTTGCAGTGCGGTTGCCTGCATGGCAATAATCTCATCATCCAGTCCCTCACACTTGGTAAGTGCAACTATCTCTGGGCGCTTCGTCAAATCCTTACTGTATTTTTCTAGCTCACGACGAATTGCCAAATATTTCTCCGCTGGATCATCGCTATAAGCGTCAATCATATGCAGAAGCACCGCCGTCCTCTCAACATGACGCAGAAACTGGTCGCCCAAGCCCCTACCCTCCGAGGCGCCTTCGATCAAACCTGGGATATCAGCAATCAAAATTGACCCATCGTCGACGTCTGCGACACCGAGATTTGGTGTCAAAGTAGTAAATTCATAATTAGCTATCTCTGGCCTAGCATTTGATACCACACTCAAAAACGTCGATTTACCGGCGTTCGGAAAACCGATCAGCCCAACATCAGCCAGTAACTTTAGCTCTAGCTCAGCCTCAAACGACTCACCAGGCTCACCGAGTTCTGCCATACGAGGTGTTTGGCGTGTCGATGACTTGAAGTGGGCGTTACCAAAACCGCCATCGCCACCCTTGGCGACGACCACCTTCTGCTCAGGCGATACTAAATCAGCAATCACCACACCGTCACGTTTCACAACCGTTCCAACTGGCACCTTTACTACCAGGTCCTCACCGGATCGTCCAGCCATCTTGCGCTTACTTCCATTTACACCATCACTAGCTATGAGGCGTGGCTGATAGCGAAACTTTAATAGAGTATTTAGTTGCTCACTCGCCAAAAAAATAACATCACCACCACGCCCACCATCTCCACCGTCAGGGCCACCCTTGTCAACGTAAATTTCGTGTCGAAAACTAACGGCCCCATCACCGCCCTTACCAGCCTGTACCGTTACCTTTGCTATATCGATAAACATATCCAAAACTAGTGTAGCATTATTGACATATCTATGCAATTTTGTTTTAATAATACCAATCCTTCTATGTCAATCCCGACGTAGAAGTGCACCCTATTATAGACAGGAGACACCTTGAAAGAGTTCTTCGTCTGGGCGAGCTACCAGGCCAAGTACACGAACGGAGAAACAAGCATAGGAAGCATATCTACTTCCATGGAGGTTCCGCCAGGGACTAAACCCTCCGACATATTCTGCCAACTGCGCAGATCAATCATAGCGCACAATAGAGAGGCAGAAATAGTGATAACAGTCTGGGGGTACGAACCAAACGACCCAGTATGTTAACCGTCCTCGATCGGGGCGTGCGCTTGAGACCATTAGCGTCTCGCGCAACGCCCTGATCGGAGGCGGTTTTTTTAAAATACACCAAATTAAATAGCCACAAACAATGTGGCTATTTTCTAGACGATCAATCTAATTTTAGTGTATATAGCGGTACATACCAGATGTCGCCTCACCCCAAGGCACATCGCCATGACCAACGCGTGCGAAACCACCGCCAAATCGGTACCCATTCATCTCACTAATTGTTATAGACACCCCTGGATTTACTGACTCAACAATCGCCACATGTCCATATCCACCACCATTCTGCATGATTGACCCTGGCTCAGGGTTACCATCAACGCGAAGCCCCGCCGAACGAGCGCTATACGCCCAGGTACTAGCATTTCCCCAGAAACTACCAATCGGTCGACCAAGTTGTATGCGTCGCTCATAGGCATACCAGGTACAGTTACCCCACGCATACTTGTTTCCCACAGATATACTACCCTTGTATGAGCTACCGTACCCGCCAGAGTAGTTTGCATAATTCAACGTCGCCCCTCCACGCCTACCGCGAGGACCAACATAGCCAGGACGCTCAGTATCTGGTAGATTTCCACCAGGAACAATAATCTGTGAACCAGCTACTGGATTGCCTGTTAATTCTAGGTCGTTATACGCCATCACACTTTGGCGATCACTACCATATTTAGATACAATACTATCTACTGTGTCACCTTCTTTCACCTTGTAAAGCACACCGTCGACTGGCATAATCGTGAGATTACGACCCGGCTCTAGGGCGTCAGACGTCAGATTATTCGCCCACTTAAGCGTAGTCGCTGATATGCCATACTTTGCCGCCACCGAAGGCACGGTATCACCCGCAACAGTCGTGTACTGCTGAGTCGACCGACTACCGGCTGTCGGCTGGATAATTTGTGGCTTGCTGATGACGCTAGCTTCGGTCTGAGCCATCGCACTCTCAACTGCAAGCGACTGAGAGAGGTTGGCGACATTATTACTAATCGGCATGCCAGTGCTCTCGGCAAGCGAAGAAGCCAGGTTAGTGGCCATCACCTGATCGACAGATGATTGTACCGTCGGCGTATGTTGCTGTGTCTGAGGTGCCACCGAAGCATCAGCCCGAGCGGACGTATTAACTGGTGGCTGATAAGCTACCGCAACCATCGTCATAACAAGCAAAAATACCCCGAGATATGAGGCAATAGCTGTACCAGAAATAGAACCACGAGTCCGGCGAGGCTTCTTTGAAGAATACACTCTGTCGGATGAAATATCAGATTTTGACGATCGACTTAGGGCCGTATCGATTGATTGATTACGAATAATCATACTCCTGCGCCACTATTACTAGTGCGCGTCTACCTCACTCTGTCTTTCTCCTATCGCTTGATAGGACAGAAACGCACGTGTCGACCAATATCTTTTATTTAATATTAGTAAAATACGCTATTTATTTCGGCGTTCGTACGACATTTAAAGGTAGGCTCATCATCATACTTCGTTACCCACTCGCATCTTAGAGTCAACTCCATAACTCAAGTGTCCGCATAACAATGTGCTTGCATCATTATAGCAAATCGCAAGCGTTTTTGTCAATGTTTTTGTTGGCAAACTACAGAGGTGACTAAACAGCGTTGCCGCACATCACCTGGCAATGTTCACGAATGTTTTTCTGGTGTCCAGCTTCATCTTTTGCAAAGTATATCAACCCGTCGTCGCCTGCGATAAAGTACAGATAGTCAGTTTCGCTAGGGTTTGCCACTGCCTTTAGTGCCAGCTCGCCAGGTGATGCTATTGGGCCTGGTGGAAGCCCAGGATATTTCCTTGTATTATACGGCGAATCCAGATCAACCGACGGATTAACCTTCATCATGTCACCGGCATAGATAAATGTCACATCGCTACCGAGTACGATATTCTCTTTGAGTCGCTTGAGAAATACCTGTGCGATCGTACGCTGATACTCGTAGCAGCGGTTCTTCCGCTCAGCCGTCGGCTTTCCTTCGCAATTTAGCTCACGCTGCACAATTGATGCAAGCGTAATTCCCTGATACAGACTTAGGCCCTTTTGGCGATACTTATCAACTAGATCATTCTTTTGGACAACATTATACATATGAGAAAACGCCTCTTTCAGAACATCTTCGGCCGTCGCCGACTTATCAATGTAGTAAGTTTCACCAAATATATAGCCCTCAAGCGTAGCTCCAGCTGGCTTACCAGCAAAAAGTGGCATATCGTACTGCTTTTTTAGCGCCGTAGTTATATCTTGATCCGAAAAACCTGCTGATTTTAGAACGTATTTTATGTGCATTTTTTCCTGGTCGATTGTCGCACCAGCTGGCTTATAAAGTGGCTTTTCGATTGTCGCACCAGGGTAAAACATAATCGAAACGAAATCTCGACACCCTTGATTCAGCTTATTCAGTACGTCACGGGCCGACATCGATGAGCGCAGACTGCATGTGCTAGCTTTTAGGCTACCGCGCTTACCCTGAATTCGAGCATAGATATCAAAAGCTAGCGCACTCCTGATCAGCTTTCGCTTTTCTAGTTGTGACGAAATTTCCTCAAATGTAGAGCCGTCTTTTATTTCAAATCGGCTGGTTGTTGTATTGTTGACATCAACTGGCTGTAGGTTGTAGTTAAACCACAGATATGCCCCTCCTAGAGCCAAAGCCAAGGAAACAACAACAATCACCCAAACAAGCATCCGACGCCGTCTTCGACGTGGCTTGGGCTGTGGTACGTCACCTGGCGCAGTCTGCCCGCCCTCTGCCCCAGGGGCGACAGCAGGCAATTTAGTTAGCTGAGTTGACTGCTGGACAGGTTTAGTAGATGGCGCCACTTGGCCACCGGTCACAACCTGCCTAGGATAAACTGGCAGAACACCCGGTCGAGAGACGGGCTGACCAGCTCGTCGTGGCGTCGAACTACGCTTAAACCCGTCCATAAGTCTCCTCTAGATAGTCTTGTAATATCAAACTAGCCGCCAAGGCATCAATATCGCCCTTTTCGTATGGTTTCTTGCGCTTTTTTAGAATATCCTCGGCCTTTATGCTTGTTAGAGATTCGTCTTGATACTTAATCGTGGCGTCAACCGGCTGGAGCGCTTCAACAAACTGCTCTACATACGCCGTCTGCTGAGTCGGTTCACCAGACTGATTACGCGGATACCCGACCACCAGGACATCAATGTCCTCCTGAATAAGAAGCTCTCTAATCTGATCTATCTCCGTACCGTCAACCAAAATCGTATCATAAGCAATCGCAATACGAACTGAGCTATCAGCGAGAGCGACACCGATACGTCGCTCTCCCACATCGAGTGCGAGGAGCGCTTTACTTGCCATCAACCCTAAACTCTACCTGTATCTTCTTTACGTCATTTGGCGTTGACGTTACCCAAAACGGCGAAAGTTTTACGTCAACATTTTCGACACCATTGATTTGCTTGACGTGATCTTGAATCTCTCCGAAACGCTTGCCTTTTGCATACTCTTTGAGCGCCGACTCCTCAATCTTTGGCCCGATCTTGCCGTTGGTTGATATTACAGCTTTATAGCCACCCTCGGTAGGTGTAACATTAGTAAATCCCACCCCATTGATACCATTACCATACACTTTTTGGTTTGGCTTACCGTCAATCTGCTGCGCAAAATAGGCATCTAGAAACTTACCTACCTCAGACTTCTGGACAGCCACCACCGAGAAATTCACACTACCTGATAGATTACCCTTGCCGTCTGGCGCTTCAGCCCCTATCGCTGGCGACGCCTTGACCCCACTTGTATCGGTCTTAAATGAAGCATCAAGCAAAATATATCCATCGCCCAGTTGAGACGCTAGCTCTTTTTTAGCTGAGTCGACATCGGCCTGGCTCGCAAGCTCACCGCTTACCGCATCGACATCGCTCTTTTGGACTACCGTCGCAGTCTTGTCAGTTCCACCAGATGTACTACTTTTTGCCGTAGCCGAAACACAGCGCGGTAGATCAGAGCCAGTCATAGTACCAGTCGTACCATTAAACGACTCGCCATTTGCTGTGGCAGTGATACCCGCACTACCTGACCCTCCGCTACCAACTGATAGTGACACAGAGCTATCGACCGTATATGTCTTTCCGCTTGTAGACGCCAGCTGAGTGCCTGCCGAAATTGTCACACCACGCGTGAGAGAACTCAGTGAATCACAATAAAACTGCACCGTTCCAGTCGCCTTAGTGCCAACATCTTTTTTGCCTGTTGCAGTAAATGGCTTAGCTATGTCTTTTTTCGTAGTTTTAGTAACCGATTTTATGGTGCCCTCTTTTAGATTGGTCGACACCGCATCAGCTATCTTAACCTGAGTGTTTAAGGCAGCATCAGATGCGCGAGCCGAAACGATAATCTTTGCCTGTGGTGCAAATACAATTGCCCACACGAGAAATCCAATAAGAATGACGCCAGCAGCAATACCAATGAATAACTTCTTCCTAAAAGAGTCAAAGTTAGGAATCTTAGCCTTACCCCTTACCGCCGACGCAGCCGACCCCAGTGCATTTTTCGCCGCTGCAACTGGTGTATCTTTGGCGGCAGATGTCGTAGATTCACTATCTTTAACAGGCGCAGTGTCGCTAGGCTCGTCTTTTTTATCTGATAATTCAGGCAGGCTCTCTCCGTCGATAACATCATCACCGTCATCAATATCTAATGCAGGAATCTCTGCCATTTCTGGTCGACTCTGGAGATTCTTTGCGACTGGAATACCCGCACTGCCAGCAAGCGCCATCAGAGCAGCATTATTTGAAATAATCACAAGACGCTTATCGGCCTGCTCAGCTGCACGGTGAACCAACTTGAGGTTAACAGCACTCTGAATCGCCCCAATACGCTTTGGGGGAACCAGTGCGACAATCTTTTCTTTTGAGTCTTTGACCCTGCCAATTATCGCGGTGATGTCATCTTCAACATCGATGTAAATTACGTCTTTTTGCATGCGACTTCTACCCTAAATACGCAACATCCGATTTAGTTTATCTTTGAGCGAGTCCGCCTCGCTTGTCCCTATCATTGTATCATAGCCAACCCTCAGAAGGCCCATAGCGGTAATGTATGTATGGTCTGAGGCTTTCTCGGTTTTATCGACAATACCGACAACATCGCTTGGACGAATATGCTGGACTGATGGGCGCTTCGTAAACGGCAGTCCTTTGTACCACTCTCGCTTCTCAAGAGCCGTAACAAGTTGAGACAAGCTAGCGCCACCACCACAAAGTAACAATCGAGGCGGTAGATGGTCGACCGAGTCAAACTCACTCAAAGCTAACTCGACACCCGCCAGCCATACATCAAGCGTCTTGTCGACTGCAACCGCAACATCTTTTTTAACCGACGCCTTCACTTTATCGTCATCGATATTGACCTTTAGTTTCTCTGCCTGGTCATAGCTGATATCTAGTTCACTCGCTATCGTATTTGTAAAGCTCCGACCGCCGATACCAAACATCTTTGTCCCCTCGACACCACCGTCATTGACGACAGCAATATCAGTCGTACCACCTCCAACATCCGCCAAAATTGCCGTAAATGAGCTATTAGTATCGGTGCCGAGCACACTTCGGCTGACTGCAAATGGCTCCGCAGCAACAGCGACCAGCTTAAGGTCGAGCTCCTCCGAAACTCGTTCAAGGGCCCCAATATGTACCATCGGCGCAAATGCAGTATAAATCTGAACCGCAACGTCCTTACCCTGAAAACCGATCGGGTTACTTACCTTGTAGCCATCAATATGAATACTCACTAGAGCCGAGTTAACCAGCTTGACCTCAACATCCTCATTACCAGTCTCAAGGGCGATCTGTTTCTGTGCTCGATTTGCAGCACGATCTTGAACTTTTTCGATGATAAACTCCATCTCCGCCTCATCAAGGGGACGATCTGGCTGAGGGCGTCGGTAGCGAATCGTGTTCGTCACGCCCTTGACCAATTCTCCAGCAATACCAATCACACAGCGCTTCGCCTGAAGACCGGCCTCATCCTCTGCCTGGGCCAACGCCTCCTCACAATTACGCACCACACCCGCAATGTCCGCGATCGCGCCCTGATGCATATCACCCATATCCTGATGAGCACGCCCGACACCAACGATCTCAATCTGTTCACCGTTGATATGAGCAATCAATGCCTTGACATTTTCGGTTCCAATATCAAGTCCAACGATATACTCAGGCTCATTTGGTGGCGCCTTATGAAGTATCTTTTCAAAAACCATAGATATTTTTCAGTATACTACAAAATCGCTCATGCTAACAAAAACCTACCGTTCATCTATTGATTTTTATCAACTATTGTGATATAATTTATAGAATATGACACGCCCAACGCCAGAATCATCATTTGACACACGTCGCACCTCACCCAGCGAGAAGGCTCTAGAAAATACCGCGCATAAATTGTATAACACGCTTGATCGCCTAAAAGATTGGGGTGTTTCGCCAGACTCTTGCACTGTCGATACACAGCGAATTCCATTTGGACGGTTTGGTGACGGCTATCTCGCCACCTCTCTTACGGATGACAACGGCCTATTGTCGGCAATACTTAGCTTTCGTTCGCCACACGACAGCCCAGGAGATTCATTCCTCCTAACACGTGGTATTAATGATGAATACTGGCAAGGTAAAAATCGACGCCTATCTAACGAGGGTGTTCTGCGCTACCTAGACGCCAACTGGCCACAACAAGTAATCGACAATAGCGCCATTAGGCGAGCCATGGATCAAAAGAACCCTGACATTGGCGATGTATTCAAGATCATCAGCGAAAGTCTAGAGCCGTCTGCCCGCTATATACTATCAGAAAAAATATATGGCTATCGTAGCGTTTTTGTGGACGGGAATTCAGGTAGCTGTCGGGGCGTGTCCCTTTCGGTCGGTATAAAAACTGATCAGGACGGCTTCACTAGTGTTTCTGCCGATATTACACAACCTTATGTCTGCAATACGCTACCGACAGAACTGCACAGTCGTATATGCGTGGATGAGATGGGGACGCCTTCAATTTCATCGTGGTACGTCCACCCCACCAGAAACACCCCATGCCCAGTACCAGTCAAAAACACCCCAGCACTATGCGCCGAATTTGAACTTATGCTTGAACAGATGGCAGATGAGAAAATCTTTGGTCAAACAAAAGAAATCTAACGTAGTACAGCCTTGATCCGCCTAACTCCTGCCGAGCTCGCTTCTTCTTTTGTAATCACAAATCGCTTGCCACCTTCTTTTAGGACGGCAGTATGCTCAACGTGAGGACCACCGCAAACCTCAAAACTAATTCGATTATTGTCCTCACCTATCTGATAGACTTTCACCTCATCACCATAGCGCTCGCCAAATGCACCCACTGCACCCATCTCGAGCGCCTGCTCCGTCGGATACACCTTCCAACTAACTGGCAAGTCGGCGTCAATCCACTCGTTCACCTTGTCTTCAACCGCCTGCTTTTCTTCTGGGGTTAGTTTTTCGTGGTTAAAATCAAACCGTAAGCGCTCAGCAGTGATATTACTGCCATGTTGCTGGATGCTATTGTCACCCAAAACTTCACGTAGTGCAGAACCTAGCAGGTGAGTCGCCGTGTGATACTTGAGGTGAATCGCCTCAGCCCCCTCGAGACCGCCGCTAAATTGACCCTTGCGCGCGGTCTGACTGCGCTCACGTTGTTCTTTCATCTTGGCATCAAACTGCTCACGCCAATCATCCGGTAGACTAACCCCCTGCTTGTACGCCTCCTCAAGAGACAGCTCAACCGGAAAGCCATACGTATCGTAAAGCATAAATAGCTCCGCACCAGTTAAGCCGTCGGCGGCAAACTTCTGCATTTGGCGAATACCGTTTCTAAGCGTCTGACGAAAGACCTTTTCTTCCTTGGCAAGTACAGCAATTATACGCTCACGCGATTTCAAAACTTCAGGAAAATCGTTTGTATATAGATCCGCGATCACCGGTACAACCTCATCTAAAAAGTTCTGTTCAATCCCGAGGTCAAAACTATATCGAATCGCCCGGCGAAGCAAACGACGCATCACATAACCCTGCTCTTTGTTTGACGGCACACAGCCATCAACAGCGAGAAATGTTGCCGCTCGCAAATGATCAGCAATTACCCGCATACTTTCGGTATGAGATTCATAGGATTTACCGCTGAGATCTTGGAGCTTCTCGATAATCGGCCACATGAGACTTATCTTGAACACATCAGGGTCACCATTGACGGCGGCTGCAATACGCTCAAGACCCGAGCCATGGTCGATATTTGGCTTGGCGAGTGGCTCAAACTTGCCCTCGGCAACTTTTTTGTATGCCATAAAGACATTGTTACCGACTTCCATAAAGCGTCCGCAATCACAGTTGGGGTGGCAATGTTCCCCGAATTTAGGATTATGAGGAATGTCAAACTGATAGAACATTTCACTATCTGGACCACATGGATCGCCGACTGGCGTCGTTGCCTCACCGCCATTACGGCTCCACCAGTTCTTGCTCCCGTCGTAAAAGAATATTCGCTCGCCCTCTTTGATACCGCGAGTGTAGCCATCTTCTTCACTTCCGATATCCGCCATGCCATTTGACAAACCCTTGCTGGCAAACAGCCCCGCCCAGATATCTGCTGCCTCCTGGTCTTTTGGAATATTAAACTCATCGTTACCGATATAACATGTTACGTAAAGGCGTGACGCATCAAGACCGACAACATCGGTCAAAAACTCAAACATCCACGGCACCTGCTCTTGCTTGAAATAATCACCAAGACTCCAGTTGCCAAGCATCTCAAAAAACGTCGTGTGCCTGTTGTCGCCAATATCATCTATATCTTGTGCGCGTAGACAAGTCTGACTATCCGCAATCCTAAGACCGTTTGGATGCGCTTCACCCAGCAGATACGGAATCATAGGCTGCATGCCCGACCCCGTAAAGAGTGTGGTCGGATCACCGTCAAGCAGTAGCGGAGCTCGCGGGATCACAGCATGACCTCGTTCTTCATAAAATTTCAGGTACTTATTGCGGATATCTTGAGCGTTCATAAAAAGTATTATATCATAGCGACCCCTGAAAGCTTTGTTGACAAACAATCATATATAGCCTATAATTTCGCTACTATTATGAGGAAGTTAGACACATCTCCCGAAGCCTACAATCAGGGTCGTGATGCGGCAAATCAATACGACGAGTCACTACTAGAGAAACTCGCCAAGGAGAGAAATAGTATACTTGATCAAAAATCAAAGATTGGTCGTGTAGCAACAAGGTTAGCGGCTGTTTTTTATGCGGGTGACCTAGCAGTCAATCGCTGGCAAACCAAGCGCATAAAACGCTCTCATGCAGTACGGAACGCACAAGACTAATCGAGCTAAGCAATAACACCGCCACCAAGGCACTTTTTATCGCGATAGATGACGATCGACTGTCCAGCAGTAATTGCACGCTGAGGCTCAGCGAGATGAACGGTCGTTTCACCATCCACAAACTCAACTCGAGCAGCAACAAGCGGGGCGCGATGCCTCACGCGCACGAGACAATCTCCAGCGATAGGCTCACTTATCCAATGAACTGCACCTAGAGAGATATCCTTGCGCCACATCGCCTCATCGTTGAGGTTTGTGCTGACGTATACTTCGTTTTTCTGCATATCCTTGCCGACAACATAATACGGAAGCCCCCACCGAGCTCGAGACCATGACGCTGTCCGATCGTGTAAAAAATTGCCCCGTCATGCCTACCGAGTACCTGACCAGTTGTTTTGTCAATAATATCACCTGGGCGCGTCTCAATATACTCGCTCAGAAATTCGCGCATCCCGACACTGCCCACAAAACAAACCCCCATTGATTCTTTTTTTGTCGCCGTCCAAAGATTGCGCTTTTTAGCCATTTCACGCACCTCGGGTTTCGTGTATTCTCCAAGTGGAAATAATGTTTTTTTGAGCGCTTCTTCTGTAACTCGGTAGAGAAAATACGTCTGATCCTTGTCGGTGTCTTTTGCAAGCGTCAAATGCACAGAGTCGTTGGATGGATCCCGTATCACCTGAGCGTAATGCCCTGTTGCTATCATATCTGCACCATCAGCTAGCGCAGCATCGAGAAATAATTTAAATTTAACTTCTTGGTTACACATAACATCAGGATTAGGCGTTCGACCGGCTTTATATTCTTCGATCATATAGTCAACCACCTGTTGTTTGTATTCGGATTCAAAATCAAAAACCTTGAAATCAATCCCCAGCTGTACGGCAACCCGCTTGGCGTCCGCGAGATCCTCCGCCCATGGACATTTCATACCTGGCAGATCTTTACTCCAGTTCTTCATATAAACGCCAGTTACATCATAACCCTGCTCAACCAAAAGCGCTGCGGTAAGGGAGCTGTCAACTCCACCGCTCATACCGACATATACACGCGTCATGTTCGATCAACTCCGCCCGTTGATAAAACGAGGGAGCTAGCGAGTTCTGGAATCGCCAATGCCCAACCTGATGGCGTCAACCACCACCACGAGCTCCATTGTTTGTCGGTAGCAACTGGGTGGCTGCGTACCTTGGCTCCAGTTGAACGACGGGCAAACTCTAGAGTAGCCCGCCTTTCGTGGTACGCACTCGTCACTAAAATAGCCGAGGTGATACCATTTTGTTTGAATATATTTGTCGTTTTCTCAGCATTTTCCGTCGTCGTTTCGCTAAGCTCCTCGACGATAATTGCATTTGGATCAATACCGGCGTCAATCGCCTGCTGTTTCATAACCGCTGCATTACTTGGCCCGCTTTTATCGGCTGCTGCCCCAGAAAAGATTAAATGCTCTCCCCAGCCCGCCTGAAAAAGCTTAATCGCCTCAGCGGCACGAGCCTTGGTATCACCACCACTAATCGCAACTACCGCCCCCGCACGCTCACAGCCCGCCTTTGACGACGGTGACGCGCCACATTGCGCAAGATCATCAGGCCCCAAAAATGAGCCGATCATCCACGAGAGTAGCAAAAAGATAGCCGCGACAATTAAAAATGCTTTGAAAATCTTCATCGACTCGTCCTTTCGATCTCGCTCATGATAACTTCTATTAGTATATCAGCTGCACGAGTAATATTCGACTCATCACTTAACCTACCGAGAGTGATACGGAGGCTGCCGTCTGCGGTCTGGTCGTCTAGACCGATAGCCGTCAACACATGGCTACGCGTACCCTTATTCGCAGCACAGGCGCTACCAGTCGCAACCAGCACACCACGCGACTCTAGAGCAAACACAAGACGTTCTGCATCAATACCTGGAAATGAAATATGAAGATGTCCAGAAAGACGCTTCTTACGATTGCCCGACACCACGGCATCGGGGAACGCTGTCATCAAACGAGCTTCCAGCTTGTCGCGAAGCCCTTCTAGACGCTTAGCCTCACTGTTACGGTGCGTGCTAACGAGCTCAAATGCCGTCGCAAATCCAATAGTACCTGCGACATTTTCGGTACCACTTCTGATGGCTCGCTCCTGACCGCCACCTCTAATCATCGGACGAAGTGTCACTTCACGATCGGCCCACAACAAGCCAACCTGTTTTGGACCATACATTTTTCCAGCATTGACTGTCATCGCATCGACACCCAGACGAGCGACATTGAGATCAAGCTGCCCAGCACCCTGCGAGGCATCTGTGTGAAACCATATGGGCGTTTTTTCGCCAGCCTCAAACCGTCGTTGGCGCTCACGTTTCACCACCTCAGCAATAGCACGAAGTGGCTGGATCGTACCTAGTTCATTGTTGGCAAGGTGAATCGTAACTAGCTCAGTGTCTGGTCTGATAGCCTGTTCCACTGCGTCTGGTGATACGGTGCCCTTTTCTCCCGCCTCCACTAACGTATGATCGTGCGCTTCAACCGCTCGTAGGACTGCGTGGTGTTCAATATTACTGGTAACAACATGACCCGAAATAGCACTGACCATCAGATTGATAGATTCAGTCGCGCCCGCCGTAATCACAATTTCATCAGCTTTTGCGCCAATACACTGCGCTAAACGATGCTTGGCGTATTCATAGGCACGACGCACCTCAACGGCGGGCGCGTACGGACTAGATGGATTATAAAAAAACTCTCGCATATACGGAGTCATCGCAGCAATCACCCGCTCATCCATAGGTGTAGCCGCAGCATGATCAAGATAAATAAGATCTGAAGTCTTCACTAGATTATTGTATCAATTTCTCACCAGTTTCAGGATCGCGATGGTAAACTTCGCGGGCAACCTGCTCGTAGTATACTCGAACCGCAACACTAAAGTTTTGCAACTCTTCGCCATCAAGATAGCTATATCGTGCGCCTTCTTGGACCTTCAAAACGCCATGTTCGTTAATCTCATAACGAATCGTACTGGTTTGAAGTTTTCTTGACTCATCAAGCCACTCTTCGTGCCATATCCACGTTTGCTCATCTAGACAGAAAAACTCTCGGCGACGCCCATGCTCAATAGGGCCAAATATTTTTGACCCCACTTCACTTTCGAGCGTCAACAATTCTCGTTCAGTTAAAGTTTTTAGAGGACGCTTACGCCCAGGAAGGCGCAAATCAAACCCTAAATCGTCGCCAACTAGGAGTTTAATAGCTTTTTTTAGTACAGATCCCACTCAAATGCCCTCCTCTATTGAACCTGAAGAATTGCAGCTTCTCGATAACCTACTACACGAGCCCCAACCTCTCGTAAGCTGCGGGGGTCCGTCGGATCAAGCTCTACAGCACCATTGGCTACATCAAGTACCTTAGCGCCAATTGACTCGATACGCCCCTGGTCGTACAGTTCGGTGTCAGGATTTACTTGGTGCTTATCGCTAGCTACTGAGATTGCCTCAAATTGAGCGCGCTCGAGATCAGTCATAGGAGATTCGTAAGTATCAGAAACTACCGACTCGGCAGTCTGAGAAATGTGTTCAGCGGCAGTTGGTGATGTATTCATCGTTATATCCCAAAAACTTTCTCCGCGTTGTCTGTAGTAATGCGTATAACTTCATCGGGCGAGACATTTTTTAGCATCGCCTGATGCTCCGCGACTCTACCCACATACGCTGGTATGTTCACTTTACCACGAAAAGGCTTTGGAGTCAAGAACGGCGCATCGGTTTCTAGTAAAACATACTTGAGAGGAACTTTTGCGTACATTTCTTGTTGCAGGGGGTCTTTTGTAAACGTACTGATGCCGTTTATCCCAATGTAAAAACCTCGGCGAATTCCTTCTTCGAGATTTTTTTGCGTATCAGTGAAACTGTGTAGTACGCCCCGTACTCCAGGAGAATCATCTAGAATCGGCCAAAAATCATCAAAAGCCTCTCGAACATGAAAACTAACCGGCAGATCAAACTCTCTAGCAAGCGCTAACTGTTCGCGAAATGCCTCACATTGACGAGTACGCGGACTGTTGTCATAATAGTAATCAAGACCAATCTCACCAACACCGACGATATCTTTTCGGCGTTTTTCGATTAGCTGACGTATGTCACTAACATCATTATCCTTGGTGTCATGCGGGTGTATCCCCACTACTGCATAGCAACCTTCGTGACTAACAGCAAACTCTACCGCCTCACGCGAACTTCGGACGTCAGTCCCAACGCATATCATGCGAACGCCGGCATCACGCGACACTCGATAAACTTCCTCTCTATTATCAGGATAAAACTCCGAGTCGTGAATATGGCAGTGAGAATCAATCAAATCCATATGCACACCTAAGAAGTTTTTGGCGCACGTGGGTCTTGCGTGTGTATATAGCGCTTCGGAAATAACGGAGTAAGCGTCTCTGGAACGACGCCACTAGCAAATATCTGACGAATAGACTCGGTGGTCGTCGGCATAAACGGTGTCAGCAGATCCGCGACCTGCAGCAACACACCAGAAGCATAACCGAGTACCTCTGCCAAGTGAGATTCGGCTTCTGTGTCCTTCCCGAGTTTTTTTGCAATCTCCCATGGTTTAACATTTTCTAGATATTGATTTAGTGCGCGAACAGTCACCCAAACTTCATCAAGTGCGCGATTAAACTCGAGTGAACGCATCGCCTCACGATATGGACCCATGTCATGCTCGGACTGAGGGGCGTCACCAATCACCCCTGACTGATAACGCTTAACCATCGACGCAACCCTCTGAACCAAGTTTCCAAGATCATTGCCTAGCTCGTTGTTATAAACATTTTCAAATTTTTCCCAGGTGAAGTCACCATCTTCCTGGGTCGGAACATGACGGCTGAAATAATACCTAAAAGCATCGGATCCATACTGCTCTATCACCTCCATAGGACCGACTCCATTACCGAGGCTTTTGCTCATTTTTGCACCACCAACCGTTACAAATCCGTGGACAAGTAGTGATTTCGGTAGCGGTAGCCCGAGACCAAGCAGCATTGCTGGCCAAATACCAGCGTGAAACCGCAAGATGTCCTTACCAACAACCTGTACGTCTGCTGGCCAAAAATCACGCCACTCCTCTCGGTCTGGATACCCAACCACCGTAAGGTAGTTTGAGAGCGCGTCAATCCAAACATACATGACCTGACTATCATCGCCCGGCACGCTCACACCCCAGGACAGGTTTTTGCGAGGACGTGAAATTGAAACGTCTTTCAGTCCGTCCTTGATGAGTTCTAGAAACTCACGCTTACGAAACTCCGGCGTGATACGAAGCTTGTTGTTCTCGATCGCCTCTTTGACCTCTGTCGAGAAATGGCTTGCCTTGAAATAATAGTTTTCCTCACTAAGTCTTTCGTAGGACTTTTGATGGTCAGGGCAGGTGCCGTTATTTTCCGCCGCTTCTTTATCGGTTACAAAGTTTTCGCAACCCGTACAATACCAGCCTTCATAATTACTCTTGTAAATAAGGCCAGCCTTGTCAAGCTGTTGCCAAATATACTGCACTGCCCCAACATGATGACCGTCGGTCGTACGGATAAAATCAGTACACTCTACGCCAAGCGCACTAATCAACGTCTTGAAGTTGCCGTGCATCTGATCGACATACTCTTTAGGCGACAAGCCAGCTTCAGCGGCCTTAGCAGCTATCTTGTTGCCGTGTTCATCAACTCCAGTCTGAAACCGTACATCGCGACCATTCTGTTTTTGATAGCGTGTCCATATATCCGCCAACGTATAATCGAGCGCATGGCCAATGTGCGGTACGCCGTTGACATAAGGAATTGCAGTAGTGATATAAAGATTTTTTCCCATTTACTATCAGTATATCAGAGGTAACAAATAAGTGATATACTTAGAGACATGAGGAAAAGCAAAAGCGGATTCACTCTTATCGAGCTATTAGTTGTTGTAGTAGTAATTGGGATTCTCGCTGGCATCACCCTAATTGCCTACAACGGCACCCAAGCTCGCTCCAGAGATGCGCGTCGCAAAACTGATGTAGCCAATATTATAAAAGCAATGGAATTATACTATAGCGACAACGGACAATATCCAGTTCCAACCGGAGCGACTGGGTCGTCAATTGATAGCAACTGGTATGTCAGTAGCGACAATAGCTGGACTATGTTAAATGGCCTATTGGCAGGAGCAGAGGCGATTGACTCACTGCCGTCTGACCCGCAAAATACCGGAAATCCGACATCAAGCGGAGACCACGCCTACGGTGTTTACGTCAGTAAAGGCGGCACCTGTGGGGCTGGCCCTGGTCAAATGTATATTATAGTCTGGCGATACGAGACTCTACAAAAAGAACAATCTTCAGCAGGTAACTGTAACACCAATCCTATTGGGGACAGTTACTTCAGCGGTGGAGCAAGCTATTATCGCAATAGTCGTGTCTAACGTAGGACGGCTAACACCGCGAAACGCTCCCGCGTATCTCCGTGTCGATGCGAGAAATATTCCGGATGCGTCGCTGTATCAATAGGTGACACAAAAATATTCTCTGGTAAAACGCCAGCTCGCTCGGCGCTAGCCCGATTGAACCCAGCCATATCAATATATATTCCGTCAGGTCGATAGTCGACATATTGCTTCCATATTGGATCGTCAGCATAATCAAAATATTCAAGCCGGTCGCTGGCACTCTTTATGCTTGGTGCCATCCAGATAATAATATCCTGCGGATTACTACCCTGCTCGATAAACCATGTGATTACTTTTGTCATAAGACCCGCGACAGTTGAATGTCGACCAAGATGGACGAGAGCAAGACGTTTATAAACCGGATCATAGACAACGGTTCCTATGCAATCAGCAAGACACAGCATAAGCCCTACTCCACGCTGGCTAGTCACTAGAGCGTCCGCGTGAATCCCGCTAACATACTGGCTAGTGTCGCTTTCGTCAACTTCCACAATTCGATCAAACGACTGATCATTGTCATATATAACCTGTTGATACACAACTGATTTGTAGTTTACTTGTTGCAAGTCACAAAATGCTTTGCGATTTACTACGACCGATGGGTGGTGCGCTTCATTAGCGCGGTCAAGCATCATCCCGTCCGACCGCGACGACACTCGCACAAGTAATTCGCCTGGGAAGCAGGTTGGCTGATCACCAATTATCACGCTGCTCCTCGCATAAGTCGTATCCAGTCATCAATCGACAGGTCTTCGGCCCGCAAGTCAGGGTCAATTCCTGCCTGACGAAGTAGTTTTTCAGCATCCGATTTTGAAATAGCCAGTCCAGCTGACATTGAACTTCTGAGTTTTTTACGCTTATTCGCAAAACCCGCCTTGACGACACGAAAAAAAGCTTTTTGGTCTCTCTCCAAAACCAACGGTTTATCACGCATCTCAAGCACTACAACCTGGGAATCAACTTTTGGTACTGGCGTAAAAAACTGACGCGGGATCTCGATACCAAGATGTGTTTTTGCAAAAATTTGAGCACTTATAGCAAGAATACTCATACCGCCAGGACGCGCTACAATACGCTCAGCGACCTCTTTCTGTACCAAAATCACAATTACTGATGGCCTGTTTGATGCAGTCATTAATTTTTCGATAATTTTGCTGGTGATATAGTAGGGCACATTTGCAACGACTTTATAGCCTGTCGGTAGCCGTTCTAGATCATACGAAAGAATATCTTCGTTGATAACTGTTAGATTTTTTCCTGGAAACTGAGCCGGCAACTTAACCGCCCGCTCACTATCAAGCTCAACTGCAACCACATTGCCAGCGCGACGCAACAATTCGCTCGTCAGAGTGCCGAGACCAGGGCCGATCTCGAGCACTGTATCGCCAGCTGACAGATCGGCCTCATCAACGATTGCTTCTAGCATACCGCGATCACGAAGCCAGTTCTGACCAAGCTCTTTTTTATTCTTTAATGCCATCGTCTACCACCAGCGGTGACTTACCCAAAAATCGTAGGCATCTCGCCAGCTCCCATAACGAGATTTATATCGATCAAAGAGACGAATCTGACAAATTGGATCACTCTCCCAGTTAGGACATGCGCCAGATATACTCTTTAGGTTCGTTTGTCCTAGTCCATAATATCCGTTTGAGCTTGCTGCATTTGGTCGCCAACCAGATTCCTTTGAGAAAATAAAGTTCACATATCCATAATCACTTGGTGAAATTCCAGCCGCCGCCATCCAGTCCTCATGCGAACCAGCGGGTAACGAAACTTTTGTACCGACCACCTCTACCTGCTCGACAGGCCGTTTCGTGACATTACTGTTAATCTCCTTGCGCGAAACCTCAACACCATTTTGCACATTTATTTCGTATGTAACGGTACGCTGTCCGTTTTCGCCCTTTGTTTGAATATTTTTGTAGCCCTTATCGCGATCAGCGTCCTTGATCTGCTTAATAGTATGCGCTACTGGTTCTTCGACTGTCACGGTCTGTACACCCTCACGCCATAGACGCACCGTCATGCCAGGAGTAATTGGTGTTTCAACCGCAGGAGAAACGCCATCAGAAGCGCTCATATTGATCTTTTTCTCTCTCAACATATCTCCAACCGTTGATGCTAAGGTGTAGTTAGTTTCGGTTTTGCCATAAAAATTAAATATGAGCTCTGTCGCACGCTTAATTGTCATGACCTCTGCAGCGCCATCAGCAATTGGATCTTTTGACGGCGCAAGGCTGACCTTGTCGGCATCCCGAAGTGCAATTTTTGCATGTGCGGCAATCTGCTTTCCTGTCCTATAGGACGTAACTATCTTTGTTTCGGTAGCACCATCGCGTACCAGAACTGGACGCGCTCGATAAATGTTTATCTGATACGAGGTTGCGACAAATTTTTCATCAAGTCCTGGCTCTGTGCGATCATTTTCGTCGAGCCGAATACCTTGTTCTTTTAGAGCCTCGCGAATTGTCGATTTTTTAGTAATAAAACCCTTGTCAGTGCCGTCATCGTGAAGCGTAATAATCCTCTCGTTTGAAGCTGGTGCGGACTCTTCCGCCCGTACGTGACGGTTCATCACAAAAATAACCCCAAGCAATACCAGAACTGCAAGTGCTGAAATAAAGATTCGATAGTGGTGGCGTGGTGGTGTGATAACTTTATCCATACCTATCGTTACTCCCACTCGAGTACGTACCTCCAATTTTAGCAAAATAACGAGTAAATTGCTAGTCTAGGTGAGTTTTTCGAGACGAGCATATTCAGTGTTTAGCTTCTTTCTCGCCCCTGTCACGAACTCGACCGTTACCGCTAAGCCATCAACATCAATAACTTCGCCTACGCCAAACTGAGGCGAGCGCACCTGATCGCCCACATCAATATCCATCACAAATTCATCGAATTCGTTACGTTTAGGCGCAGTAGGCACACTAGGGCGTAAAGCCACTTGATGCCCCATGTCCTCAAGAAACCGCGACGGCGAACTGTAAGTGCGATTACCATACTGCATCCGACTCTGAGCGTATAACAGATGCAGTTCTTCACGCGCTCGCGTCATACCAACATAACAAAGTCGACGCTCCTCTTCGAGCTGACGCGGACCTTCTTCGAGCGCACGCGAGCTCGGAAATAAACCATCCTCCATGCCGACCATAAATACAACCGGAAACTCGAGTCCCTTAGCAGAGTGGAGTGTCATCAATGTTACCTTTGATTCATCGCTCGCTTGATCTGCAGTGCTCATTAGCGCGACTTCCTCGAGAAAGTCGGGTAATGTCGCAAATGACTTAGCATCACTCACCAATACACCGAGATTCGCCTCGCGATCCTCTGCCTGGGGAGTGCCATCTAATATGTAATCACGGTAGCCGGTTGATTCAATCAGCTGCTCAATAACATCACTTGGGTTTATGTCGCTCTCAATACGCACCTGCAGCCTCCTGAGCAACTCGCCCAGACCAACAAGAGCTCCTTTAGCACGTGACGTCAACTTATCCGCCTGGTCAGCGTTAACAAGCGAAGATATAATATCCATTCCCGATTCAGCCTGCCAGGTGAGAAACTTTTCAAAACTAGTAGCACCGATTCCACGAGCTGGCACATTAACGATTCGGCTAAAGCTCATTCGGTCATTTGGCTGATAAAGTAGACGAAGGTACGCGATAATATCCTTGATCTCTTTGCGGTCATAAAATCTAACGCCACCAACCAATTGGTATGGAATACGATGCTGCATGAAGGCTCGCTCAAGAGAAAAACTCTGCGCATTCATACGATACAAAACAGCAAAATCTCCATAATTTCGCGCCCCAATCGACACTTGGGCTGATATACGACTTGCGACCGAATAGGCTTCTTCAGCCTCATCATATACGGCCTGAATTTCAACTGGGTTTCCTGGGCCCAAGTTAGTCCAGAGTTTTTTGTCGGTACGTTCGGTATTTTTTGTGATTACATTGTGTGCTGCTTCGAGAATAGATGAAGTTGAACGATAATTTTGCTCCAATTTTACAACCAAAGCACCAGGGAAATCTCGTTCGAAATTGAGAATATTCTTGAAATCTGCACCACGCCAGCTATAGATCGATTGCCAATCATCACCGACAACGCAGATATTTTTTTCACTATTTACCAAATATTTAACGATTGCGTACTGAGCGACGTTGGTATCTTGATACTCATCGATTAGGACGTGCCTAAACTGTTTTTGATATCGCTCACGCACTTCAGGCACATCACGAAGAAGCCGCACAGTCTCGATGAGAAGGTCGTCAAAATCAAGCGCTCCCGCTAGGTTACGTAGCTTCTCATACCGCTCGTATATCTTTGCAATTGCCTGTTGGTTTGGATAATGAGCAGTTTCTGCATAGGTCGCTGGGTCGACAAGCTCGTTCTTGGCAGACGATATCGCCGAACTTACTGACCGAGGTTTAACCTGATCGCTACTAATCGAAAGTTCTTTCATAGCCTGCTTAACTAAGCCCTGCCGATCATCCTCGTCGTAGATGACATAGTTTGGTTGAACCCCAATCCTAGAGCCATCTTGTCGCAGAATCTTGACACAGATGCCATGAAAAGTCCCCATCCAGGGCATGAAATACCTAGGTGGGCCCTGTTCTTTGGTCACCCCATGATTAAGGCCTAAAGCTTCACTCGTCCTAATAGCACTCTCGCCGACATTGACACTCTCAGTAGAACCCGGGCCCACCAAACTCCAAAGACGCTCTCGCATTTCACGGGCCGCCTTGTTCGTAAACGTAACCGCCAGTATCTCGTTTGGCCATACTCGATCGTGTACGATAAGATGTGCTATTCGGTGTGTAAGCGTCTTTGTCTTGCCACTTCCCGCTCCCGCCAGTATCAAAAGCGGTCCCGCCGTCTTCAAAACGGCAGACTTCTGCGCATCATTAAGCCCCTCCAAGATATCCATATTTACCTATTATACCTTGCGAAGTTTATATTTAATGCGTCAAGAAGAAGTATGCGACGCCCGCACCAACACCAACTATCAATAGAACAAGAAACCAGGCTAGCCACTTCAGAGGAGACGATTTCTTTTCCGGTTTCTTACCATCAATTGGCTGATGATAATTAGCGGTATCATATATTGAGCCATTAACCTGATCATCAACGTCCGTCTGCTCAATGCTCTGAGCGGTTAGATCCACGCCAGCATCAACTACCAGGTCAGCATCGGAAGATTGGCCATCTACCTCAGATAACGAACCTGCCTTATCAATATCAAGCGGAACAGAGGCCTCAACCGCAACAACGTCGCCCTGTAGTTCGGCAGGAAGTGATACTGGCTCAGACACTGGCGCATCCTCCTCCTCAGCAACATCCTGAGGAGGTTTTGCTGCGGACTCCGAATTCGCGCCAAGCGGTCGCTTCTCGACTCTCGCATCAGACAAAAATGGAGCCGTAGGTAAAGGCTGAGGTGAAGATATGGAAGAGGCCTCATCAACTATCTCTGCAGGTATCTCTGACTCAACACTCGCCACTTCTTCTGGCTGATCATTCTTGTTATCGCTTGGTTCTATCACTCCAGGAGAACTATAGCTGGACGCGATGGGCGCGGTGGGATTCGGCTGCGCTGACGGCTGAATCGCAGAACTAGCGATTGGCTGAGACAGCTTCTCAGCGCTAGGCACAGCTGGAGCAGGAGTAGACATAGGCGTAGATACGACCGTAGTCGAAGAAGGTGTGCGGATGGACGATAATGTAGGTGCAGGCTTATTATTGACCGGGGTATTAGTAACGGAAGACGGTTTTTTTACCGATTCAGTCGAAGGCGAAGTAGAAACGGTTTCGCTTGGCGGCATTATCGAAACACCATCCCGCTTGACCGGTCGAGATGCAGATGTCATGTCAGAAGATGGATGAACCATATCCATGAACTGACCACGTCGCTTCACCGCAAGAGGTGAAGACTGCGCTGGCGCTGGTTTTGCTTCCGGAGCTGACATTGGCGTTACGGTCGTCGTCTCTGCAACAGGTGATGATGCAACTTTCCCGGACTCCGTAGACGAACTATCGAGCGTAACGACCTTATCCTCAGGATCATCCAGTCCCTCGTGTCGTTTGCTAGTATCTACGTTCGACATTAGATCATTGACCGCCCTATCAAGTTCATCAAAATCTATCTCTGACATCTACCCCGCCTTTACTTCTTGGCAACAACCTTATCGCCATATGATTTTTTGATAATTTCCGCAAAACCATGCGCATCTAGACTTGCCCCGCCCACGAGCAGACCATCAACACCCTTGGCAGTCAAGAAACTTTTTGCGTTATCGACTGTAATACTTCCGCCATATAGAACACGTAATTTGCGTGCAGCCTTGTCTCCAAAAAGATATCTAACCTGACTACGGATCGCTCTGATGGCCTTTTCAACGTCACCGGGTGTCGCACTTTTACCCGTGCCAATCGCCCAAACAGGCTCATACGACACTACCAGACGTTCCGCCTCTTCACTAGTAATATTAGCTAACCCACCGACTAGCTGATCATGTAGCACGTCATTGGTCTCTCCGTCTGCTCGCTCACTTGCTGTTTCACCGACACAAAGCACTGGAATGATCTGGTTACGAAAGGCTGCTTGAACTTTATGGCGAATATCTCTATTTGGCTCGCCAAACACGTGACGACGTTCGCTGTGTCCAACTAGAGCATACTTGACGATTCCTCTCAGTTGAGACGCCGAAACTTCACCGGTGTACGCACCGTGATCACGCCAATAAAAATTCTGTGCCGCAAGGTCAAAATGATGGTGCTGAACTTGCAGATGGACCGGCTGCAGGGCGAGCATAGTAGGCGCAAGCACAACCTCCACATCAGGATGATTACGCACTAGTCCATCAAGTTTATGTACAAATAGACTAGCCTCGTTGATACTGAGGTTCATTTTCCAGTTTGCGATAATAAGTTTTTTGCCCACGTGATAGAAACTGTTTACGGTTAACTAACTCTTAGTGTACATCATCAACGTCTATGCGTCTAGCAATGCCTCAATTCCTGGTAATTTTTTGCCACTGATCAACGCCAAACTAGCATCTCCTCCTGTTGATACGTAGCCAAAACTATCGCCGCATCGATCATCCCAATTAACCGCAAAATCTGCCGTTTCACCACCTCCTATCAGAGAAAATACGTCACTGCATTGCTTGAGCGTCCTAGCAAGCGCTACTGAAGTCGTCCGAAATGCCGGCACCTCACTATAGCCTAGCGTTCCACTCCAAACAACCGTACGAGATCGACTTACGATTGATTCAATCAGCCGAGCAGTCTCGGGGCCAAGATCCAGAGCCATAGATCCCTCAGGAACATCATGAATCGACACATCCTGACGTGTCGCTATCTGGCTAGTTGACGTACCGACACCGAGATCAACTGGCAGTACGACAAACGAATCAACTCGTTCATCGCCAACTTTTTGGGCAACTTTTTTGTATATGGAATCAATCACCCCCTTCTGCTTCATATCGACTCGGCTCTCACCCATCGATACGCCACGAATCGCTAAAAATGTATTTGCAACCGCTCCACCAACGATAATCGCATCCGCCACATCGACCAAAGCCTCCATTGCTTCGACTTTATCGCTAACTTTCGCGCCACCGAGCACAGCCACAAGTGGTCGAGTGGGTTCTCGTACTATTTCAGAAATCATCCTAAACTCTCGCTCTACCAAAAAACCAGCTACACTTGGCAAAAAACGAGTAATTGCGTCAGTGCTAGCATGTGCTCGGTGCACCACCCCAAATCCGTCTTGAATAAACAAACTAGCACCACTATCTTTTGCTATTTGCTCGGCAAAACCTATGTCATTTGACTCTTCTTCTGGGTGAAATCGTAAATTCTCCAACATCACCACGCTACGTCCCGGCGATCGTTTTATCGCCATTCGCATCTTGTCGCCTACGCAACGATCAACAAATCTAACTGGCTCGCCAAGAAGCTCCGCCAACCTCATAGCTATCGGTTCCAGACTATATCTCGGGTTGACTACACCATTTGGTCGCCCGAGGTGACTAATGACAACAACCTTACAGCCTTCGGACAGTAATTTTCGGATAGTCGGGAGGCTCTTAACAATCCTATAATCATCTCTCACCTTGCCGTCATCGGTCAGTGGAACATTGTAATCAGTACGTACGAGAACGGTTTTTGCTCTCAATGGCACACTAGACATCGTCATTTTAAGAAATTTTCCACCCATCATATCACTTATGTTACCACAAAAAATACCCCTATCTCGGGGTATTTTTGGATCGCTATAGTTTATAGTGTATTATTCAACGACACGTACACGGAGCGAATCCGTGCCACCAGTCACGCCAGGTGCACGACCACTTACAATCACAACCGTCAACTTCTCTAGCTCGTGGCCAAAATACTTCTGATCAGCCAGCTCTCTAGCAAGCTTAGTACCCGCCTTTTCGCCATCAGGTCGTACAAAGCTTCGTGTCGCATATGTCAGAGCGAGCTGTTGTGCGGCACGAGGGCTGCTCGTCACTGCACATATCGGCAAGCTTGGTCGAGCTGCAGCAATATTTGCCGCCGTCGCACCAGTTTTTGTCTCGGCGATGATTGCCGTCGCGCCGATATTCTCAGCGACTTCGACAGCTGCGCGCGATATTGCGTTGCGACGCATCTCTTCTGGTGTAACTACATGCTCATCACCAAGTGTTACCGGCCAGTTGTCCTGCACGTAGACAATTGTCTTGCGCATCGCTGACACAGCTTCAACTGGGTAGTTACCGTTAGCTGTCTCGTCCGAAAGCATTACTGTATCTGCACCAATAATAACCGCTGTCGCCACGTCGCTTACCTCAGCACGAGTTGGCTCAGGCGCATCGACCATACTTGCCATCATCTGGGTAGCAACGATGCTTAGTTTGCCATACTTACGACAAAGCGCGATAATTTGGCGCTGAATAATCGGCACAATCTCAGCACCAGTTTCAACCGCCAGGTCACCACGAGCCACCATCACGCCGTCACTTGCTTTTACGATAGCTTCTAGTGTTTCAGGCTTGATCGCAGTCTTCGTCTCGACTTTTGCGATGATCTGCGCGGTTGAGCCGTGACTGAGCATAATTTGTCGAAGATTATTGATATCGTCTTCGCTCTGAACAAAACTTAACGCCACATAGTCATAATCTTGTCCTGCACCAAACTCAATATCTCTGAGATCCTTTTCGGTCAAAATATCACCGCCAAAATCGGTATCAGGCAAGTTGAGGCCTTTCTTGCTCATCAAGAAACCGTCATTTTCAACTCGCAACTTGATCGCCGTATCGCTGACGCGTTCAATCATCGTCGTTTTGATTTTGCCATCAAAAATATAGACTGGTTCATCAACCTTTACCTTATCGGCAAGATTGTATTGTACGGGCAAAGTAGCATTGCCGTCGTGCTCTTTGAGGGCGTAGTCAAGCACAATCTCGTCGCCCTTTTTGACATCAAAATGATTATCTTTGATTGCACCGAGACGAATCTTTGGGCCCTGAAGGTCCTGGAGTATAGCAACTGGTCGATTTAGCTCGGCACTGGCTTCGCGGATCCACTTAACCTGCTCAAGTCGCTCCTCGTAAGCGCCGTGACTAAAATTGAGACGGAATCCGTTTGCCCCCGCCTGCATAAGTTGTTTGATTTTCTCTGGTGTAGAAGTTGATGGCCCCAGAGTCGCCAGTATCTTAGTACGTTTAAAAATAGTATTCATCGTTACAAAATGTACCACAATACCTCTATTTTTTCAATTGAGTTTGGCGTCTATAACCTATCCGATTGTCGTTCCAAACAACACACCAACACCGTACGTAATCGCCATCGCCAAAATACCACCAATCACAACACGCACTACGGCTCGACCTTTATGCGCCCCGCCAGCTCGTGCACTGAGGTATCCGACCGTAAACAAACAGCAAAGCACTACCACAACGGTTGCAACAATTCGGCTCTCTGGAGGAAATAGCATAATCGCCAAAAATGGCGCGATGCCTCCAGCAGTAAATGCGAGTAGCGAAGCGATTGCCGCTTGCCATGGATTATTGATATCATCGGGATCGATATTAAAGTGCATCCTTAAATGCGCCTTGAGGGCATTTTTTTCAGTCAGTTCAATCGCCACTTGGCGTGCAGTTTTCTCACTCACTCCATGCTTCATGTATTCACGTGCTAGCTCATCTAGTTCATACTCTGGATCATCACGTAGACGCTCTTTCTCTAAACGAATATAAGTCTTTTCAGCATCAGATTGACTACTAACCGAGACATACTCACCCACCGCCATCGACAACGCTCCAGCGATCAATGCAGCCAACCCTGCGGCACTGATCGCTTGGCTGTCGCTCGTCGCACCAGCCACACCCATAACTACGCTAGATATACTCACGATACCGTCATTCGCGCCGAGCACTGCCGCACGTAATTTATTGAGCTTGCTATTATCTACCCGATCACTCGGTAAATCATATTTTGTACTATCTGTTTCTGGCATTTCGCCTCCTTTTCTATGTAATTAAGTTTACGTGATATCGCCGCATCATCACATAAACCAATATTCAAAAATAACATAAAAATATAGCTCTTTCGAGCTATATTTAAAACGTGTATTTTTTGGAAGCTATTTTTATGCTTTCAACTTTTTATCCTTCAGCTTCAATACTACATCCGCTTGCTTGGCCAGCTGTTTACTGTGAGTGACGACGATGACGCATTTGTCATTTTCGTGGGCGGCGCGGCGCAGGATGTCGATGATGTCGGCAGCGGTAGTTTCGTCCAGGTTGCCAGTTGGCTCGTCCGCCAAGATAATCGGTGCGCGTGAGACGAGCGCTCGGCCGATCGCTACGCGCTGTTGCTGACCGCCAGAAAGTTTCATGACATTGCGGTGAATGTGATCGTCGTCCAAGCCCATGGAGTGCAACGTTTCGTTAGTGGCCTTGGAATTAACCAATTTCAAGTTTTCCAGCGGCGTCAGATAATCAATCAGGTTATAATTCTGAAACACCAGCGAGATATTGTGTTTGCGATGATGCGAGTAACCCTGCTCGGCGATGTCTTGATCGTCGAACAAAATCTGCCCGTCGGTCGGCGTGTCCAGCCCCGCTAGCAGCCCCAGCAGGGTCGACTTACCAGCGCCAGAACTACCGATGATGGCGTAGAACTTGCCTTTTTCAAATTGATAATTGATGCCGTTGAGTACGTTGCTCGTACCGTCGGCGTATGAGTAGATGATATCGCGTAACGTAAGTAGTGACATAATAACTCCTAACTTAATTTTGCTAAAATTTGCTTTGGTGATTGGCGCATGACTGGCGCGGTGGCAGCGATAGCTGACAGCAGAACGACCATGTAGCCGAAGGCGAGAGCCTGCAAGTAGGTCGCCGGTGGCGCGGCTTGCACCACGGTTTTTTCTACGCGCTGGCTTTGGTCGGTTTGCGCTGTGAGGGCGGTAGAAATCTGCGACGAGACAACCGAACCGACACCGAGCGCGAATACCGAACTGACTGCGGCAATGATGGCGAGCTCCGCCAAGAACTGTCCGATAACCTGCCGCTTTGACGTGCCGATGGACAGCAAGATGCCAATTTCATGCAAGCGGCCACGCACCCAGAACACCAGCACCAGTGACAACACCGCCAATCCTGCGGCGGCTGCACCGATGGTGGCAATCGTCAAGATGTTTTGAATGCCAGCGATGTTTTGGAGAACCCCGGCAAACACGGCCCCGTTGTCGGTTAGGCTAAATTTTTGCCAATCAACGTTTGGTAGGCTTTTAGCGCGGTCCGTTAACGACTTCAGCTGATGTGGATTTTCTGCGAAATACGTTGCTCGTGTCAGCTGCTGGCTACCTGTCAGCTGCTGCGCCGCAGCTAAGTTGGTGATGAGATGATTCTCTGCCATGTCGGACTGCAAGACCGCCGGCTTTTCGCCTTTACCGCTGAAGATACCCATGACAGTCACCGTCACGCGCCGGCCGTCTTTGGTAATGTCCAGCTTGTCGCCTGGCTTGATATTATTTTTTTCGGCGAACGTTTTGTGAACCAGCGCCGCGTTTTGATCGTGCTCGGTCAAATGCTTGCCCTGCTCTAGTTGGTAGAATCGACCAATAAATTCGCTCAGCAAATCACTCTGTGTTGCGCCCGTCACCTTCGCCTCGCCAGCCACGTTAGAGTCCAGCTGCACACCGCTGCCTGCCGTGTCGATCAACTGTTTGCCTGGCAGTTCCGCGGTAGTCTCTGATTGGAAATTGTGTGCTTTGACCTTGTCCAGGTGCTGCACTCGCTGTGCTATCTCCATCGGCACCCCGCCCGACGGTTGCTTGTTAGCGATACTAAAGCCGGCGCGGATGTTTCGCTCGACCGATTGCTTCAGCTGCGCCATCGTCTGCTGCACTGTCAGCGTGCCGATTAGCAGCGTGAAAATCAGCGTCATAATCAGGGCGATGGTCAGGCTGCGACGCCGCTTGCGCGTCACAGCCGTCCAGGCTCGTTTGATAATCGTCATCATTCGCCCCTAGTCCACTTCAGTTAGTAATTCTTTTGGCGTTGACTGAGTAATCGGCCGCGAAGCCAGCAGCACCGCAATGATAATCACCGCCAGTCCAGCGCTCCACACTGCCAGCAGATCCGTCGGTTGTACACCAACCGTCACCTTTTCTAGCGTGCGCGATGACGTCACCGAGTCAGCGTCAGCACCGAGCGATGCACCGTTGAGGGAACTGCCAGCTTGACGCGTGGCATTCTGTGCCGCCTGCGACACCACGTGATCACCCATCTGTTGAGCAATCAGCCCTGCGGTAAAGTACGACGCGCCGAAGCTCAGCACCGCGATCATCACCAGCTCAGCGATATATTGCAACACAATCTTTGACTGCGGCACACCCGTCGCCAAGAGTACGCCCGCCTCGCGCTTGCGTTCATTCATCCACAAGTACAGCACCATGCCGATCACCGCGACACTGACCAGCGCCGTCGCCCACAACATGCCGTCGATCAGGCCGTACACGCCGTTCACCGCGCCAGTCACGCCAGCCAGTTCCTGGCTATTCTTATTCAATTGATACTTTTGCCAATTGACTGGCAATTTATTTGCCCGCGCCATCACCTCATCCAACTGTTTGGTGCCCTTGGTAAAGAACGTAGCGTCCTGATAAATCTCATTTTGCTCGTTATACGCGTTCAACCGGCGGGTCGTCGCGAGGTCAGTCAGGAATAAATTCTCGAACAGTTCCACCTGGTACGTCGCCTGCTTTGGGTTCTTGCCGTTAAATATACCGACGATTTCCACTTCTACCTCGTCCTTGGATGGATGTTCGTTGTCGGTGTCGTATTGATTGGCCCTTAACTTAATTTTGCTGCCAAGCTTCAGGTTGTTGGCCTTGGCAAAATCTTCGTGCACCAAAATCTTGCGAGAATCGTTCTCGGTGATGTGCCGGCCAGCGATGAGCTTGAGCGACTCAGCCCGGAACTTTTTCTCGGACTCAGATTTATTAACACCGATGATGGTAGCGGCGTTGCCAAATTGTTTGTCTTTCTCGGCATCATAGCCGCTGCCGCCGCTTGGTAACGGCACAAGCTTGGTATTGATGAAGTCGACCGTGGCGTTCTGGCGCTTGACATAGTCCGTCACGCCCTCCAGGTTCTTCACTGCGTCGATGTCTTTGTTTGATACCGTTCCCGAACCGCGGGCTGTTCCCGGATTGGTGCGCGGATTATTGCCCAGCGTGAAGCCGGCCTTGAGCGTTTTGTCTAGCGACTGCGCTGCCGCGTCGGTCGAATGCTTGATGGCAAATCCACTCAGCATAATCGTCGACATACACAGCAAAATCGCCAGCAAAATCAGCGTTTTGAGTTTTTTCCTGGTGATATACAACCAGGCACGTTGTATAAATGACATAGATCTCCTTTCTTGGTTCTATGTCAGTGTAGCAAGGATATGTGAAGGGAATGTGAAATGGATGAATTAGAAATTTTGATACTGCTATCTTGATATATCCACAGCATAGAAAGTGTAGAATTATTATATAATAAGAAGTATCAATTAATCTTTGGGTAATTAATCCTCCTGGCTTTAGTGTTGATACAGCTTTCTTTGGTCTAGCAACCGTTTAAATTTGGTAGATAACCTGACAACATACCCTGTTACTGATATATTTATATTAGTTTTTGCAACCGCAAAAATCGATCCTCTACAGAAAGATGTCGAAATGACTTCATACTACTGCACCCAGGAGACTTACGACGCGCTTTTGGAGCAAGAGACTCAGCTCAAGAAAAGCCCCAAAGAAGCTCTCGGATAGCTGGGGGAGCCCGCAGCGTCAGACAGCAATACGTGGCATGATAATGCTGCGTTTGACGCGACGAATGAGCTTATTCGTCGAATTTAGTCGCAACTCAGAATCGTGACTCGTCGGATTCAGAGTACAATCATCGTGGAGGAGACCTCAGGAAGCACTATTGGCCTCGGACACGTCGTAACTCTCAAGTCTCCGAACAAGAAGACCTTTAGGGTTAAGATGGCTGGACAGAGAGTCGGAGGCGATGATGAAATCCAACAGGTTTCCACGGACTCACCGCTCGGGACAGCGCTCCTGGGGCATGCCACTGGCGATACCGTCTCCTACTCCGCTCCTCGTGGAGAGATGACGGTTGAGATCATTTCCGTCGAGTGAGGATCGCCATTAGCTTCAAGGCAACCCTTGAGGCCAATGGCATATCCACCAATATCAGTATTATTATGAGTAAATTTGCAATAACACCAAAGACAGATGCATTATATATAGACGTGGCAGCGAATGGTAATGGTCATGAAAAATCGCTATTGTCTGTAGAGGCCTATCGCCGCCTATCTGCTGACCTGGGCAGAAACTCTATTAGACTTCTTGAAATTGGCCCAGGGGGAGGATCAGCATTATCGGGTTTTACTGCCGAAATTGCTGAAAATGGTCTAATAACACCAACTCACATTTCAATGCTTGAATTAGATGGTGTACAATCTGAAAGCCTTTTAGCGGCTAGAAAGACTGTAGAAAGTTTTGGCGTATCAACCTCTTTTCATAATGGTAGTGCAACTGATCTATCAGATATATTTCCACCTCAGAGCGTTGACATACTTTCTACGTCAGCGGTTATACATGAAATCTATTCGTATGCCGGTGGCTATGGTGCGATGGATAAAACTTTTCAAGGTATAGCAAGTACTTTAAGCTCTGGCGGATTCTATGCATACAGAGATGTTTATGGGGTCAAGAATCTGTCGATGCACGAAAGAACGCGCCATATTTATGATAGAAGCTCGTGGGTTATGTTTTGTAAATTATTCCTTGATTACTATACGAGGAACGCAAACCATTCGTATAAGCACTACGGAGATAGAATTAAGCTGTCTCAGAACGGCAATCCTATAAACGTTGATTCAATAGAAGGAAAATCACCTCTTAGCATAGAGGCACCCATAGGCCTATTACGTGAAACTCAGCGTCACTACATAACACTGCGTGATTACTTGTGGAGGAACGGCAATCTTGGAATCATTCCAGAATTAGATGACCCTAGCAAAACAAATGATTGGATTGATAGAGTTAGAGGCCACAAGCGTGTACACTACAGGATGCTTGATGACGATCCTATATTAAAAGCTATGAGTACGCCTGTTTCTGAGAATGAATATATAGTTGATGGTGACATATTCGATAATACTTCTGATGTACGCATGGGAGAAGTCTTATCTGATATCATCGAGAATTCTGAATCATCTGAACATTGGAAGTCTTGGAGTGAATGGCTAGAGAGAGAAGGCTCAGAAACTTATTTCTATATGCCTATCGGGGACTTGCTAGGTAGCGTTGCATTAAACTCATTCGAAGCAAGCAATGGTACGCAAATACTGTTACCTACAAGCAAGCATGATATTAAAAAGATAGATAGAGCCTATTACAACAGATATCTAGAATCTAAATTAAGTAATCCTCTGTCAGATGGAAAGCAACTAGTACTGTTCGAGCTTCTTACATTAAAAGACAGAGATAGTAATTTGCAAGAAAAGATTAACGGCGCCCTAGGAGCCTTATCGATGCACTGCTCTCATGACGTATTATCAAATATTTATACACCCATAAGAAAGGCCACCAAATGACCAAGAAACTACTAGAAATCGAACGCAAACGCCAATTAACTGGTGACTCAAAAGAATTAATTAAGCGATTGCAAGACCTCGGTTTTGAGCTACAGAGTAGCCGCCACGAAATCGATACGTATTATTCTCGTCCTGATGTCGATTTCATGCAGACGGTTGAATGCTTGCGGATTCGCCAGCGCGATGGTTTTGCTGAGGTGACATATAAGCCTGCGACGACGACTGCGACACATACGAAAAACGATGTGATCATTAAGCCCGAGACAAACCTGCCAATTCAACCCGGAGACGCAGCAATCGCCAAGCAACTGCTCGCCAACCTCGGCATGGTACAGCTGGTCGAGGTCAAAAAATACCGGCGATCGCTCCAGTCACCAAACTTTCCAAAAGCAACGGTAGCTATTGATGAAATTAAAAACGCCGGAACGTTCGTGGAAGTTGAAGTTCTGTCAGATGATAAGACTAGTGCTCTAGCGATGATTAGTGACATTGAAACCAAACTCGGACTTGAATCGGCAGAAGTTGTTACGCGGCCTTATCGGGATATTTGCATGGGACTTTAATTAAACCTCACCACAAACCGCATACCCTGTCCATGCGGCGTGAAGTCATAGTCCAGTCCTTTGGCATCGAGCAGCATTTCCACGGTATAGAGGCCGACGCCACTGCTGTCGGCGTGTTGCTTTGTGGCGGTATTGATAGTAACGAAAAAGCTCAATAGGCGTTTAGGCGTGAGTGTGAAGAAGAGCTGGATTGTGTTGTCGATATAATCAAAGAGCTAGGAATAGCTATTGAATATAAATCACAAGAAAATTTCAAACAACTGTCGTTCGTTTATAAGGCAAGAAAAGTTGACGAACTGGAGTCAAATAATCTAACTGAAAAAGCTGAGGGTACTGAATATGTCTGGCTACCAAAATTACAAGCGCTAAGAAAGATGAAAGAGTCGCTAGAAAAACTTGGATCATCTGACTATGACTCGGTTTATCGAACATGTTTTATGGTACTAAGAGATGTTAGAATTTTAGAGCATTATATAAACAACGTATAATATTTCTTTTGTAGGAACTATATATGCTATCTATCCTACTATGCAAGATGTAAAGATTGCCGCTATATCCCTGTCCAAAAAAAACATTAATCAACTCTCAGCGATGATATTGCTTGGCGTGCTTGCTTATCAATATCACAATTAGGTATGGAGATCTCCTTTCTTGGTTTTATGTCAGTGTAGCAAGGGTATGTGAAGGGAATGTGAAATAGGCAGTATTCAGATAAGTTTCTCTAATCCAGGGGGTGTGCCCTCTTTTTTACTGTCCTACTTCTCAATCTCGATAACGTGAACACCAAGGCGCTCCTTGTAGGGCGGGTAGATCTTTTGAAGGAGACAGAGCGCCTCTTCTTTGCTTTTCGCCTGCGGCACGACCTGTCGCCAAGGCTCGATTGCCAGCATATCGGCAAAATTGTCATAGATGCGGATCGACTTGATTCGCACAACGCCAGACGCGTGTCCAGCCTCGAGCCGCAATATTTCCCCAGCCTTAAGATGCTTGATGCTGTTGTATCCGACACGGACCTCCAGAGTCTTTAGGCCTGACATGATCGCATCGTAGTAAAGTCGCTTGATGCGCATCTTACGCATAGGATCTCCTTTCTTGGAGGCTGAGCCTCACTATTGCGCCTAAGCGCATATATGAATACGCTTGTATCAATAATGCAATAGAGATGTAAGTTTATAATTATATTAGTTCAAATTCAATTCCAACAATTCCATTTTGTCTTTGGTCGTGAAGAGAATAGAATTTATTGATTTGGCTTTCGAGCCCTTCAACACTCTCACCGCCAAACTTACGAGGATCATTCTGCAAGAACAAATCACGAAACGTTGCATGGCGCTGCAATCCTGCTACCTTAACCGTAGCAGTTTGGCTAGGGTCTTCCCGGTTGGTAAAAATTATTTGATCGCCGATTTGAATTTTCTGGCGCTTTTCATCGTATAGTCGTGATTCGATAGTTTTCTTACCAGAGACTATGGCGTCATAAGGCTCGGTAGCTAATCTTAGTTGATGTGTAGTCATATAGACTCATTATAGCAAACAGACAACGCATAGCCACTGCCAATACGAAGATATATCTTCGCCCGACTCCGAAATGAGTCTAGTCCTAAGGCTTAGCGAAAAAGACTTGCCCATGCTTTAAATACGACCGTCGTACCGATACTGGTCGCAAAACTATCCATCTTCTTTGCTATAATAACCAATGAAATTATGTTGCGCGTCCTTCTTTTCAAAAATGCTTCATCACCCATCATAGCTCACGTCTATGAGCATATGGCGATGAATCAATTCAAACAACTTGCACATCAGACTGGGCTACTTAGAAACATAGATTACTCAGCGCTCGGGACGCACTATCTGAATACGGGATTTTTTACTATCGATATAGACTTGTACACTAGTGAAGCTGAGCTACTAGCCGGAAACCTACAACGGCTCAAATCGCCAGCCGCAAACAGTGCCATTCGGCTAGCTATGCAACAAATTTCATCAGAGACCGAACAGGTTATTGCGTGCGATAACCCGCCCCTACTTAAGCAGGAAATTGCGCGCTTAGATTCTAAAGTGTGGCAATCGATAGGAGAACTCGAACAGCCGATCAATACACTCAATTTAGCTGAGCATAAATATCTAAGCGAAATAGACCACCCCAGCCTATCAGTCGATCACGTTTCATACATAATCAAAAAACCACTCACTGACGACCCTGCACTGTTGCCTTTTTTTCACTACCTCGCCGCCACAATTCATGATACCGTCGCCGATATCGCCAACTATAAATTAGGCTACTACCATCATGGCAGCAAATTTACAAAAGAAAAATCTCAAATAGCTTTAGAGACCGAATTTACAGTACTTAGCCACCTAGCAAATAACGACAAAGTGCAGCATATTTACAATAGCGTCATATCAAACATGCTCAAGAAACCAACGCTATCTCGTATCGTACGACGACTTAAATCATTTTCATATGATGAAGGTAAGATGAACGTTCCAAACATTGATGATCATATCCTGGAATTAGGTGTCGTAATTGGCGAACCGAGCTGGCGACAATTTGCAAACGAAGAGACCATATCTAAACTACTCAAAGACATTGTGGTTGAACCCGTAAGTTTCTAATACTTGTATCATAAGGAATATTCCACAGCTCACCGTCAATATTCAAGCTCTTCAGAAAGCTACGCATTTGCTTTTGGAGAGCGTCTACATCTACGTCGTCCTCAGCTAAAACTTCCAGTTCAATAAATAGTCCTAGCCCAGCGACATCGTCTATGCAAATCGTATAGTCTTCAGTTTTCGACTCAAGGCGAACTTTATCAACCGTTACAACTTCTCGCCAGCCCAGCGCTGTGAGCATTTGGCGTGCCATGTCGCCGTCGTCAACCGCAAATTCATATTCATCAGATACTAATTTCGCCTGCCCTTCGATTTTTAGCGTCATCAAGCTCTGTCGTAATTCACCGGTCTCGAGATCAAGGATGTCACGTACTCTCATGATTTTTGAGCCAGGAACGATCGGACTGTCAACCTGTTCGGGCAGTAGAAAAACCGTATCAATTTGGTGTTTGATTGAGATGGGCGCGACAAACTGACTTTCCAGGACCGCAATGAGCTTGTTGCGAGTCACGTCAGTAGATAGTTTGAATTTAGCTTCGATTTCAATCACATAAAACTCCGGGTCTACATATACTAAAAACTATAGTCATTTTACCGATATACGCCTATGTTTACGTACCTCTGCCTCGCATGGACCATCTATACCCTCTAATTTAACATAGCCAAAGCTTAGTTCTTTATTTGCCATTAGTGGTCTCCCGATACGCACACAAAATCGTTCTCAAACCCACACTATGACGGAAGTTTATATCGTCAATTTTATCCAAATCAACCCACTCCGGTGTGCCGTTAGTGTAGGTTTTCTCGCTGTCGGTTATGTTGTCGTTATTGATTTGCCCGTACAGCTGGATCGACTGGTTGGCCTGCGCTTCAGCGTTGCGCTTGAAAAAAGTAGTTGCCTGGTGAATGATTTTATCCGGCATTATGGTCAGTCCAGTTTCTTCCTTAACTTCGCGGACAATTGATTCCTCGATCGTTTCACCTTTCTCGACACTGCCGCCAATCAAGCTATAGCCGTCCCATTGCCGAGTCAAAAGAATCTTATTATCCTCAATGATAACTGCATACACGCCCACACTAATGTTCAGCTCGTCAACGGGAACGGTGTATTGATTGCCGAAGACGTCTTTACAGATGACAGTTTTAGCCACTAGCTTCTCCTTTCAAATAATCTCTCAACATCACAAATCCATCAACCGCCTCAATTGCCGCCAAGTACTCTTTCCACTCCTCATCATTCAATTCTGCCAAACTACGGCCAGGAAAGCTCGGGTGTCCATAAATATATAACAATTCCGTCCAGCCATGGAGATTATCACCACGCGGCTCATCAATAATAAACCCCTCTTCATCGGCTACGAAAATGTGGTCTTTTTTGCCATCAAAATAGCCAACCGCGAAAGAAAAGATAGCTCTACGATCAGCTTCATCTTGCATTAACTTGATGATGCCGGGATAGCTAAAACTATCCAGCAGTAATTTAACAAACGGTCCCGGAAACCCTTTCAGTGCCGGGATGAAAAAACCGCGATCATCAACGATCAGACGCTTGTTTGGAAAAGCTTTCTTGGCCTGAGATAGTTTACTTTTAGTGATTGTTTGAATATCCAGCCCCCGACCCTCGTCAAAATCGTAATCAAGTTGCTGCAGGTCAATGCCAAGCGGCTGGAGCAATTCCTGAAGGCTTGTGAACTTGCGCAGGTTGGAGGTGATGAAGTAAATCGTTTTACTTTTTGTCATGGATAATCCTTTCTATATCATAATATCAAGAACGACCAGATGTATTGATCTGGTCGTATAAAATGATGGAGTTAATACAAGCGACTTCTCTCAGATCACGAACATCCCCTTGCCGCGAAACGGCGCGCGGATGTTGATTGTGGTTTTATTTTAGCATGGGCGGGCGGGAGATTACTATGTTTTACTGCAATTCTCTAGATACTTGTCAATTAACAGAATGTCCGCTTGATCCTTACCCCTATCAAGTAGCGCTTTCCATCTACAAACTTCCTCAATTGACATAAATTTTATCCCGTCGATTACTGTTGTTTTTATAGCCGCATCTGATACTTTCTTGCCATACCAATCATGCATCAACTCAGTATCGTCAACCTCTATTTTCTCCGAACCATCTGGCCGTTGTAATATTTCATGACCATGGCCAGCAATTTTGTAAAAAGTTTCTTTGCTTATAAGTAAATCGATGTCGTTGCTTGGACGGATGCCAAGCATATCCAATATGCCGCTGCCGACAATAATTGGCTCAGTACTAACGATATCTAGACTAGTTAGTTTGTTTTTAATTTCTGCTATCGTCATAGTCTGCCTTTTTTAGCAGATTATGCATCTTGTCTAATGGCAATCCCAATGCGCCCATATATGAACCTTCAATTTTCTCAATCAGCGCAAACCCTGTCGAATCAACATGAAAACCAAGTGCAGCATTCCGACGGTTCGGATTATGAGCGTTATCTAACATCGCCGCATTAAAATTCATATATGTTATCTTTGTTTCCGTACTGTCAGTAAACGTTTTTCCTCGATTTATCACGCAGACGCCAGTGTAGATAGTCGTAGTTTTACCTGATTGGCTCAAACATATCTTCATCTTTTCGGTAGCGGTTTTTGCTTTATGCAAGCGCGAACCGTCAGGTAAAACACCGAATGTATCAGCAGCGACAATACAGTCGTCGGGATACAACTTGGCAAGAGCTTCTGCCTTTGAACGTGCCAACAGAATAGCAGTCTCTCTTGCGTCTAGCTCTGGGTGAGATTTCTCTATAGCTCGTTCATCAATATTAGCGCTAATAGCCTCGTAGGCTAGCCCGCTTCTATCCATGATCATGCGCTTAGTCGGCGATTCGGTGGCAAGTATTAGCATGCTTTATCCTCCTTTTGAAAATCTTTTAAGGATGTATTATTCCCATGGATAATCAATGTAGGGCATCTCGTCATATTCAAATAATACACGATTAAAGTCTGGTCATAGAGATATCTTTAGAACGATAAGACTCAGAACTGAGGGGGTAGGTTTTATTGCAACCTTCATAGGACTGCGTTTGACAGAAAGTCCTATTATTGATATATATATATCAGCCTTTGCATCGCAAAGGCCAGCATTTTACCCAAAGCCATTGGGCTTGAGACACTCTAATCCGCGAGGAACCGTAACCTCGTCCGGCTCCAGAAGGAGTTATCATGGAACAGTTCGGCTGGTTCGACAGGAAAGAAGCGAGAATCCAGCGATCTGGAGGGATGGTCAACATCTACTATGGCGGCAAGTATGGCAATATCCCTGGTGATGGTCACGGTCACGTCAAGGCCACCGGTGGACCACTTGGTGAAAATATTGTCTACTGGTGACTGCCTGACAGCGAGGGAGGGACCGTCATTGTTAGTAACGAATGGGACGTGATGTACGGCAACGATCTTCGCCCGCACCTGACCGGCCTCTACTAGCCTATCGACCTGGACACGTCATAAAACTGTCCATTTTCACACTCAAAATAGTACAATCATAGAGAAATGAAAAATAGTATCAACATCGCAATACCAGATTTCATTACCCAAGCCTTTCCTGTACTTAAAGAAGCAACATACGTCCGTGAGTTTGCTTCTTTCATTACATTATATCCAGACGCGACATATTATCTATTCCAGACGACATCTAATCAGTCGCTCATACTTGTAGCAATTGATTATCCCGATCCCATCGACGAAAGCCTACAAGTAAAGAGATTGTCTGGCGGGTTTGAGTTTGAATTTATATACCTCATCAAGCCATACGCCAACGACCAGCATATTGAAATTCGTCCAAACGACTATATCGATAACAACTTTTTCGTTTCAGACCCGAATAGTTATTATCGTTATTACTTGGCGGCAGTGAAGCAGAGGATGGACTGGTAATAATATGCAAAATATCAGTCTGCAGTTGCCCGTCGGTTATCAACGGAAACTTCGGGTTCTCTTCCTCTTCGTGAGTAATGATCGATTCGCCGTCTTACTCCACCAAGGCTCTTTTCACTTTTCTCGTTGAATAGATATGATGAGTTCGCAGCTTGAATGATACGTCATGAGCGCTCAGACCAACTTTCTTGCAATCTTCAATATTGATTTTTCCATTATCAATGATTATCAACGCCCTACCGTCGATCAATTGCTTTGCTTTCACGTTATACCGTTTTATTCATTTCAATGTCAGCACCAGCGCGCACCATATACAAAAAATACCGATGTAATCCAAAATTTGAATACTATTGTTATAAATGACGCCTCCAATGATACCACCCAGCACATAGTTCTGCACTTGATCACTGGCAGATGACGGCGACAAATTACCCTTTCCGGAAACATTGATGATTATGGTCAACGCGAAAAACCCAATCAATAATTTTATTGCTACTAGAATGAATCCATCCATGGTTTAATTTAGCACAGATCGCTAGTGCTTCAGTATGACATGCTTAGCGACGGTCTTTATGTAAAGCAGGAGTTGAGAGTCTGTTTGACGACTTTACTGCTCACAATTTAAGACGACCTGTTCTTGGATCTGTATTTTTCTCTAGCTATCTTAGTATACTTTCTGATGAAATCACTTTTTGCATCAGTATACCCATCTCTGTCATGCTCAAATTCCTTCCAAAGATTCAGTTTTAATTTCTCGTACTGTTTGGCGATGATACTATTTTCAATTAGGTAATCCCTAAAATAGATCTCATCATTATCTCCCGCCACCCTAATGTGGAGATGAAATACCTTATCCGCGAAGCCCTGTTTGGTATATCCCTTATTCAATGAGATTCGTTTTGCTTTCTCACTCATGCACAACCAATTATTTTCAACAAGGATATTTTTTACAGGCTCTAATTCTTTTTCCGACGGGACTTCAAGCAATATATCTACTATATTCTTTGCCTGTATATTTGGGATGGCCGTGCTACCAATGTGAGATATTTGTGTTATGTATTTTTCTGGCACCAATGAGGAGATGGCTTTCACTTCCTCATCATACCAGCGTGCCCATTCTCTATTGTGTTCTACAAGAAATATGGGGAATAATTGCCACAACTCTTTCAAACTCATTTTCTCTAGCTCTCTGTCCATCATATCCTCCTACTCAAACCTTACCACAAACCGCATACCCCGCCCGTGCGGCGTGAAGTCGTAGTCTAGGCCCTTGGCGTCGAGCAACATTTTCACGGTGTAGAGGCCGATGCCGCTACTGTCGGCGTACTGTTTCGTGGTGGCATTGTTCCGATAAAACGGGTCAAAAACGTGCTGGAGTTGTTTTCTGGTGAGTGGTCTGCAGGCGTTTTCGATGGCCAGTTCGTGCTGGTCACAGGTAATCGTTATCACGCTCCCGGTGTCGCCGTGGCGCACTGCGTTTGACGCCAGGTTCGAGATGACGTGGCGCATCATGTCACGATTGGCACTAATGGTCGCTGGTTCTGTATTAACCTCGAAAGTCATGCCGCGCGTTTTCGCCAGCAACATATAATCGTCAATTACTTCAGCGATTAACTTATCAATCCTTAGCCGCTTTTCCTGACGCAGAGCCTGCTCGGCGACATTGCCAGAGCGCAAGACATCATTTACCATTGCCGCCAAACGGTCAACCTGTGCCACCGACTCCGCCAGGTACTGATCGCGATTTTTATACTCGCCGATGTTTAGCTGCATGTTCTCAAGCATGATCCGTAGTGCTGCCAATGGCGTTTTCAACTCATGCGAGGCCGCGCGAAGGAAGGCGATTTTCTCTTTCTCGAGCTGGGTGATCCGCTTATTCTCATGCTCCAGCGAGCGAATCATTTGCCACAGATTTTGATAGAGCTCATTGATATTTCGCCCCAGCACGCCGATTTCATCACGGCTATTCACTGGATAATGCGCACCCTTTTCTAGCCGCTGCATAGTCGTCGTCACCGCCGCCATCTGGCGAATCGGCCGTGTCACAAATCGGCTGTAGATGTACGAAAATAGCAGCGCCACGAGCAGTGAGCCAAGCATGGTATATGGCAGTACGTGCAAGGTAGCGAGTTTGGCCTGAGTGACGGGCGCCACGTCGGCCAGCAGCTTGACGGCGATCGTTTGGCCTTGGTTGTTCGTCACACTCCCCTGCCGCAAAATCACCGAGCGCGGATCGACCGTTTGGCCGTCAGCAATTTTTACCACGCTAGTGTCGACCGATTTACCGCTATCCGTCACGATGTTGATCGACTGAAACCCTTGAAAATACTGGTCGCGCCCATCAATCGTCAGCGTGATATTAACATTTTTCACCTGAGCAAAATCCTGGCTGAGACGGCGCATTTTCTCAGTCGATTTACCGCGTAGTTCAGCCACGAGCGCCGTGAGATTGTCCGCCGCCTCGCGCTCTTTTTGCTGCAGATAAAATTGCGGCATCAAGGTGTAGACCAGCGCATGCACCAGGATGATCAACGCCGCGAATAGGCCGATTGACACCAAAAATGTTTTGGGAAATAATTTAAGCCGCTTCATAGCGATAACCCACTCCCTTCACCGTGATGATGCAGTCGAGGTGCAATTTCTTGCGTAAGTTTTTGATGTAAACATCAATCACTCGGTCGAACGGCACCTCGTCATCACGCCACAACTTGTCAATGATAGCCTGCCGGCTCCAGACCATGCTTGGATTGTCTACCAGCAGCTTGAGCAGCTGCACTTCCTTGGGCTTGAGGTGTGCGTCAGTGTCATCATAAAAACCCTGATAAGCCGCGAAATCCACCGAGGCTAGACCGCGGCACCACAAGGTTTTTTTGACAGACTGCTGACGGCGGAGCAACGCCTTAATTCGCTTTTCTAAAATCACCAGCGAAAACGGCTTACTCATATAATCATCCGCCAGCTCGTCAAAACTCGCAATCTGCGTCGGCTCATCATGTAGCGCCGTCAACATCAGCACCGGCACGTCGCTGGTCTGGCGAATTTGGTGCAATACTTCAATGCCACTCATCGCCGGTAGCATGATGTCAAGGATAATCACATCCGCCTCAGTAAATTTCTTTAGCGCCTCCTCGCCGCTGATCGCCGTCACCACCGTAAAACCACGCTGGCGAAGGAACTGCTCAGTACCACTACGTAGAGCAGGCTCATCTTCGACAATCATAATAACGGGACGATCATCGGCATAGTTTGTCACGATTGGCTTTCTCCACAAAAATCTACGCAACCTTTATACACCAAACTTACGATGCTCCATTTTCATAGACCTTTTTCCAAACCTGACGATAGCAAAGCGCAAATATAAACATGACGATAGTGGCAGCAAGAACAATTGGTGAGGTAGCAAATGCTAGATCATTTGGCGCAAAGACTACCAGCATCAGGTTGGCTCCGGTGTGTAAAATTGTGGCTGGCACCATACGTTGCCAAAATGAACCATTGTAGGTGGTGACGATAGTGAGAGCCAAGAACATTGCAGTTAGCGAAAAAGTAAACGATGGAATAAACCCGAGCGACCAAAAACTAAAATGCAATAACCCAAAGATAAAACCACTTAATCCCGCCACCACCAGCCTATGGCCATATGCTTCTCCACAGTGCTGGACTAGACCGCGCCAACCAACCTCCTCGGTAAACGCGCCAAATATTTGTAACAGTAAAAACACGCCAATTGACGCCCCCGCGGTCGGAAGTTGCCAGTGTGGTTTGTAGCCGATAGCCACAAACAATAATCCGACAACACCGATAGTCAAACAGGCTGAAATAATACTCATAGCCCATCGCGCGGCACTAACCGTCTGCCACCGAGACGGTCGCCAGTGTCGAAGCGGTATAGTCGCCAAGTATGCTATAAAAGGAGCAAGTGTTACCAATGCATAGAGTTCAAAAGGTAAGCCAATCGCAATCTGCAAAGGCACAGTAACAGCAACCGCTATAGCCATAGCGACGAACCAAATAGCAAGTAGTAGAGTAGGCTGCTTAGATTTCTGCGACTTCGACCGTCGTATCATGACACTCTCCTATTAGCTTGATAAGTTATCTTGACTATTTATTATATCATTGCCCCATAGCTTTAATATATCATCAAAAACCTTATACTATTATTCATTAGTTCTGTTTCTGCGGATTCACTCAATCACGAAAAAAGCCCACCCCTAGAGAGTGAGCTGTTTTCGTGGTGACCTCACGGGGAATATAAAAATTGGTTCAAGCCTACTTTACCCCCCCATCAATTACACTAAATAGCAGATGGAAAACAAGTATTTAAAACGTTCACATATTTCAGAGGCTAAAACCAGGCAGATAGTGAGGTTGTTTTGCGAAGATATTACCGCCACTCAGATAGCCTCGCTAACCGGATTAAATCGCAATACTGTCAATCGAATTCTCACACATATTCGTATCGTTATTGCCAAGCACTGTAAAGCAACCTCACCGCTATCAGGTGAAGTCGAGATAGATGAAAGTTACTTTGGTCCGCGTCGCGTGCGTGGTATTCGTGGGCGCGGCGCCAGCAAGAAAATCATCGTTTTCGGTCTTTTAAAGCACGATGGCAAAGTCTACACCCAAATAGTCCCCAATGTTAGCCGAAAGACCTTAAAACAGATTGTACAGATGAAAGTAGAGCCGGATAGCACCATCTATAGTGATGGCTGGCGTAGCTACGACAGCCTGGTTGACTAGGGATACAAACACCACTACCGGGTTAGCCATGGAAATAATGAGTTTGTTTCAAAAGACAATCCTAAAAACCATATCAATGGCATCGAGAATTTCTGGGGTATCACTAAAGTTCGTCTAGCAAAGCTAAGAGGACTCAGAAAAGACCATTTCAACCTCCACCTCAAAGAGTGTGAGTTTAGGTATAATATGAGGCATGAAGAAATTAAAACTCACTAAGACTATTTAAATCCACAAGAAAACCCTCGCTCGTTTGAGCAAGGGTTTATGATTGTAGAAGTAGATTTTAATTTTAGCTAATAAGTGAATAACAAACAGATTCTAATCTCAATATTCTTCTAAAGATACTCTACTGCAACTCGATGTATTGGGCCGTACATCTTTCCGTAATCGCTCCAAGAGAAATCACCCTCCTCGCCTATATACCATAAACAAGCGGGCAAACTCTCAAACGAATCAGCCAATTGTAAGGTCTCGTCTTTGCTGAGAGTAATGATCTGTTTAACATCATCTCCTGGTCGATATTTCTGATCTTTGAGCTTGGCGCCATACAGATAGGTTTCATTTTTATACTCTTTTCCATCCCTATCTACTGCATTGGTTATAAATTTTGCAATTGGCTCTAAATCCTCAACAGATAGTTCAACCCCTAACTCTTCAGATAGCTCGCGAATAGCGGCAGCTTCAGGCCGTTCACCTTTATCCAATCCTCCACCCAGCAGCCTTGTGATAGTTGGCGGAAAGAATCCTGGTTTTGCCCCGCTTAGGAGCTTGTCATCCTTATCTTTTACAGCGATTAACACACATCGGTCACGGTGTAGATTACCGAAAGCCTGATCTACTTCTATATTTAGTTCAATTACTTTCATTTTTTACCTTTTTTTATTTATTGTTTCCATTATTATTTAACCATAAAATTGCTCAACTGCGAATTATTGGTTCCAGATATGGAAGCCTTATTCTAAGAATATTTAATCCTTTTAGTTTTCTAAAACTATCTAACCACTTAGCTAGGTTATCTATATCTTCTAAACAAAGATCAACTGTGACATTACTATAGCCAGCTATTGCTAAGTCAACACTATCAGCCGCCACTTGCCCACCAGTACACCATGACATTTGATTGTCTAAAATAATGATACCAAGATTCACTTTCCTGCGTCTAGCTTCCTCTAGAATACCCCTGCCCTCGTGAAGAAATGACGTATCGCCAACAATGGCATAGCTTTTTGCCTAATACTTCCGATACGCCAATAGCAGTCGATACGGCGACACCAAGAGCTAAAGCAACTTTAGCAGTATCTGTTGTCTCAACCGTAGATTGATTTATTTCGCTAACTACGATTGAATCTTTCAGGTACTTATTTAAAAGCTTAAATAGCTCAACGTATTTATTCCATCTAGTAAATTTAACTGCTACACCTCTATTTGGCTGGGGTTCAAATCTAACTTTCAATTCCTCCTCTCCCAAAATTCTTAGAAGTACTTTCTTGAAGAAGTCGCCATCCTCTCGCACCGTTATTTCGTCGTGCTCTTTAATGAATTTTAAAATAGCGTCCCTAGGTAGCGGTAATGTAAATACTTTCATAACATCACAGTCAACGTCAATAGGACTCTGGCTGGTGGTACCAAAGGAAATTAATGCCTTTTTGCTTCCCGCCTCTTTAATTTCGTAAAGACCAGCTGTATACTCTCTAATCGCCCCATTCTTTAAACGTAGCCGTTTCTCTTGTTTCTTAAAATAATACGGATGAATTACGTACTTACCTGGTGTTATTATCTCCTCTAGGTCTTGTAAGTTCTGCTTCTTAAAGTGCTTTGTAGGACAGACCTCAACAGTCTCAGGTTTGAGGTGAAAATAATTACCCGAAAGCCTGATTACAACCGGTATATCTAATCTCTCTGAGACTGCAAACGCCCGAGTGGACATCAAGTAAGCCTGTTCTATGCTAGACGGCTCATACCAGAGACCGCCGCTAATTTCGAAAAAATGCCTAGAATCCTGGTACTCCTGAGAGCCAACAACATGAGTGTCGTCAGTAACAACCAGGACTAAACCAGCATTGACTCCAGCAATTAGTGAATGTAAAAACGCGTCAAGGGCAATATTTAGCCCTACTGTTTTCATGGTAACTACGGATCTAGCACCCGCTACAGCAGCACCAAAGGCCTCACTATAGGCCACTCGCTCATTGATAGAGATCTGAGTGCAACCTAACTGCTCAGCTATCTCATGCGAGTGGAATCCGGGAAAATTATAGATTAATTGCGGAGGAATATTCTAAGAATGGTCACTCCCAGGGCGAAGTACTAATACCACTTGGGTCTTAATCATGGATAAATACAAAAAAACTTTAAAGTTGGTCGCTCAAGATATAGATCGAAATGAAAGGTTCCTACATTTAACGCCAAACGAATCGGTTTTGTCTAACACGGCAAGAAAATTTCAATCCACCAGACTAAGTGATCGCTACTACTTTGGCCCAGGGGAAAGCGGAGTGATGGACAACGGAACTTTTACAGCACTTGGTCTTGCTGGTGTCGGAGATATCACTTATAAAGCAGAGGAGGCTCTAAAGAAGATGGTTGGCGCTGGGGTAGTAAACCTAAATTGCCTGTCTGGAATTCACGCCATGATGTGTGTTTTGCTATCCACGACTAATGCCGGAGACACGGTCATGACTCTACATCACAATCATGGAGGGCATTTTGCCACTAAAGGTATCATAGAAAGGGCGGGGCGAAAAAGCATAGATGCAGTATTTGATTCTACTAATCGCGAGCTTGACATCAAAGCAACTACTAAAGTATTTAAAAACTCCAATGCAAAACTGTTTTATATAGATATATCCTATATTACAGATACTACGACATATCCAAACTCAGAAGCCATCTAGGAGAAGAGGCTTTAATCGCTTACGATGCCAGCCACACAATTGGGCTTATTATGGGGGAGGCACTTCCTTCCCCGTTAGCTAATGGCGTAGACATTATGTGCGCGAATACCCACAAGACTCTTCCGGGGCCACAAAAAGGATTAATTGCCTTTAAGGATGCCAGTTATGGACAGAAAATCAATAAGCTGATCAATAGCTGTCTATTTTCTAGTACGCATACCGGATCTTTAATTGCCTTAGCGATAACAATTCTAGAAATGGAATCCTACGGCAAAGCTTATGCAAAGCAGGTACAAAATAACTCACAAGCTTTGGGTGAAGCGCTGCAAACCCTAGGGTTTGAGGTAAGAAAAAATCCCGACGGATCCTTCTCTCGTACGCACCAGGTGCATCTTTTAACGGATAGATTAGGTGAAAGAAGATCCATCTACGATACTCTTTATCAAAACTCTATCGCTTCCTCATTTGACAGCCCTAGAATACAGAATAACGGTAATTTCATACGGCTAGGTACACAGGAGATAACCCGAAGAGGTATGAAGGAAGAGGAGATGGCAATTATCGCTAATCTAATTAAACAGGCGCTAGATGGTAAAGATGTTAAAGAAAAAGTTGAATCTCTAAAAAGCAAATTCTCTAGCGTTCAGTTCTCTTTTGATAATAATATCTAACCAACAGATAACCTTTACTAATAAAAGTCTCGCCTATTTTTGGTGAGATTTTTATCAAACACTGCATCAAACAATTCTTATTATATTGCTAGTCTGAGTGAGCGTTTTTGGTATCCGGATGGATGATAAATGATTTGATGGTGATCCCACCGGGAATCGAACCCGAATTGCCAGGATGAAAACCTGGTGTCCTAACCGTTAGACGATGGGACCGCTTAGCGTTATGCTTGTACTATTTTATCAAAAACTAGGATTATTTCAAGTTATGAATAAGGGGTGAGTATGGATTTACCCACGCTCACCCCCCAGATGAGGTTTTCTATCTAGTGCCAGCAACCGCCGACCGAGACCCCCTCGACCGTACCATTGTTTCGGTCGCGATCCGGTCGACCGTGATAGGGTCGTCGGTCGTACTTCTTACGACGCCTACGACGCCCGCGACGACTCGGCCTACGCCCCGAGCTATACTTGTCAATCAGAGACTGGGCCGACTGCCATCTAGAGAAGCCAGGTCCTGTGTGATACCACAGCTGAACCATGCTATCAAGCAGTTCTTCGACAGCCTCTTTGACCAGCGAATAGCGAGCCTGTGATCGCACCGACTCGCGCCAGCTACATGACAGACCTCTATAGTTATCACGCAGGTCGCTCACCCGCACGAATTTCCCTGGTCTTTTTATATGGGTAACAATATACCCAACGAGAGACTCAAGGTCCTCGTCACCAGGAATAATATTCTCTGGTGCTTGACGACAGCGCCCACCAACTGACAGGCAAAGCGTCACCAGGCTAAATGCGTCCGCCACCCTGGACTTTGCCTCGCCCCTCAGGCGGGGCAGGCATCCCTCATTTATTATCTCAGCGAGGGAGAGTCTACCTCCCATTATCCGCACCGCTTGCTCTTGCGTCGGCTCAATGCCTGATACACTCATCAAAACCTCTTTCTAGTAGGTGCCCGGCAATTTACCGTTAATATATGTATTATCATCAAATCCAGATTTATGCAACACCCTATCCTAGCGTGTGCAACTCGTCCTTTGCTGAGTTGACCCCTTAGTTTCGTATTGACATTTCTAGCTTTTTGTGATAAAATCTTAAGGTCACGATAGGCGAGGTGAATACCTCTCGTCAAGAGATGAGAACATTAACAATCAGGCTATACCTTATTGTACTAACCTACTACGAGGGCAGCGACAGAGTTCACGAGATTCGCGGCATCTGTCGCTGCTCTTGTAGCAGTGAGGTATATTACAATCAACTATTTCCTATTCTTTTGGTTGCACCGGAATACTAATGGACGATAAACAGACTCGCCTACTAGTATTCTGGTGCAATCAGGCACTGGAATCAGTCGGTCCAGGAAGGGTCCGACTAATCCTAGAGAGAGGAAATAAAATGGCAAAGAAAATTCGTACGTTGAAGGAGAGGATAACCGATGCGTTGGATGTCCCGGGGGTTCACCCTGGAGATAAAAGCTGGCATAAGGCATTTGATGCATTCTTTGACGCGCTCAGGCTCGGCGCCACGATAAAGGATGCACTTAATCTAGCACTTGATACAGTCAAGTGCCATGATATAGGTCTACGAAACCTGGCCTTCGTTGCCTTCGACGTAGCTGGGGCCGAGGCTGAAACGGCCCAGGGGGAGATAAAACCCCAAGGGCCAGCTAAGCCCAAGATGATAAAGCCACTGATACGAAGAATTATTAAGTGGCTCACCGAGAGTAACTAAGGCGACCGCAAGAAAGGAGATATAATGCTTGCGGCTGCGTTCGCCATAGCGTCAATGATCAGCCTGGGACTGGCGACATTAATCGCCATGTACCAGGCCACCAGGCAAGGAAGGGTGGGCGACATCGTCCTATACCTGGGAGTGAGCCTGTCGCTTCTAGGTCTCGCCACCTGGTGCCTGATAAAAGGCACCGGCGTCGCGCTGTCTATGGGTCTAGGCGAGTTTCTGGTCGGCCTCGTAGCCATTGCTCTCCTCAGCGGAGGACTAGCCGGTGCACGTCGGCTAACCCTGCTGGGGTAGGGTTCGTGGCGTGGTACGTCCACGGACTACTGTCCATAGAGGGCGCCTGGTCATTAACGTGGGTATGGGTAGGCATCGTATGCCTACTCGCCTACTCCGACAAACGTACGAGGAGGCGCTGGGTAGCACTTCTCGCAGCGGTGACGCTCTTAATAGGAGCGTACACCGGCTACACTGGCGTCAACTGGGATGAGTTGACGCTAAAAGCGTCGCTCATAAACCAGGTGCGCTAGTTTTTTAATACCAAGGTCGGGTCACGCCGACCTTGGTATATCGATCTGGCCGCTCCTCACGGAACGGCTAGGTAGTTGATTGTGATACCAAAACCAGGAGGCGCTCCGTGCGTAACGATCGAGGGGTCATCTCCTCTCGTACGCACGGTGCCTCCTGGTAAAAACCCATAGCACACCTAGTACGACAAGGTATAGCCTGATCGATAATTCACCTATCGAAACCAAACGAGACTGACCGCTCCGATAGCAACAAGTCTGAAGCATCAGTTTCAGCACTTTATTTAAAAAACACCCCGTTATCATGGGGTGTTTTTTTTGGATGCACCGCCTGTAGATTCGGGCGGGCTAGCTAATTGTTTAATTGGCAGACGAAAGCCAAACGTACTGCCCTTGCCTACCGCCGATTCAAACACTAATTTCCCTTGATGTCCGTCGATGATCCGCTTCGCTAAGTACAAGCCAATACCTGTACCGTCTGGGCGCTGTTTGCGCGCATTTGAGGCGCGGAAAAACTTTGTAAATAGCTTTTTTTGGACGTTAGCCGGCACACCCATTCCTTGATCGACAACCCTCAAAACAACATCACCATCCTCAATCTCCATCACTACATCCACTGGCGTACCCTCAGGTGAATAGTAAATTGCATTGTCAATAAAATTCATAACGACCTGACGGATCTTGTTTTCATCGAGATAAAGTATCGGAGATCGAGTCGGTTTTTTTAGTGTCAGCTTGATATCATGAGACAGTGCGATCGGCTTCATGCTATCAACCTCTTGCTCGATAATCCGCGCTATATCGACTGGGTGACGTTCGATCACGAATCGCCCGGTCTGGAGGCGACTCATGTTTAGAAAATCGCCGATCAAATGAACCATCCTTTCACTGCTCGTATAAGCCTCCTTGAGTAGCTCACGTTGGGCAGGCGCTAAATCGCCCGCGTCACCCTCTAGTACCATGCTCAAATAGCCCTTGACGCTTGTCAATGGCGTGCGAAGCTGATGGCTCGCCATACTGACGAATTCGTCTTTTGTCGCGTCTAGCTCCAGCAATTTGTTGTTACTCTCTCTTAGTTCTTTTGTCGCGTCATTCACCTCGCGCTCAAGCGTGCGTGCAAATGCCCGAATCTCCTCGAGACGAAAGATATTTTGGAGCGCCACCGACAACTCATCGGCGATCACGCCCATTGCTCGTTCGTCATCATGTCGATACAGGCGACCATCCGCCTCGCTACCAATTATAAAATAACCGATTCTCTGAGCGGGTGTCCTCAGTTCCAAGACTTTACCAATTGTTGGGGGTGTGATTACTTCGCGAGATACAAGTTTTTCTAGATAATCAAATGAACGATATCGATCCGCAAGCTTGCCCCTCACGATATCTGCGTGTGCCGAATCTCGAAACAATACCGCTATCATCCGCGGGTTAAATGCATCGTCCGTCTTATCGATTACACTCTCGACTAGTATCCGAAGATCGGTAATTTCCACGCACATCGTCGTAATTTCGTCAATCAAAACTCGACTATCATACCGCTGGTACCGAAAATAACGATTAAGAAACCTGTCAACACCAGCCCGAATCGGACCAAAGCTAACAGCAACTATCAAAGATGCGACCACATTCGCCGAAAACTGCACACTCGGACTGACATTGTTTCCGAGAAGCACCGTCGTCAATACATAAATCGTTGCAGCATAGACACCAGATATAGCAAGTATGACGGTGACGTATAGGGCAGTTTTTGCCAAAAAAAGCTTCACGTCAAGCATGCGATGTCGACCGATACTATAACCCGTCATCATGAGAAACAAAACCGAAGCAACGGGACCAATCCAGATGTATCGATAATCACCAAAATACGGCAAAATTAAGTCTGCAACAAATCCTGGGATACTCGTAAACAAAATACCAAACGCATAGTATGAGGCGCGCTTCTGCTCACTACCTCTATATAAGAAATATTTCCGAAAAGCGACACCGATCGCAATCGCAAAATAGACGATGAAATACAAACTAAACGCCAGGTATCCTGGCTGGTTGATAACCGCTCGCCAACCACCAGCCTCACGGCTCAACTCGCTTATTATGACATGATCCTGGGTCAGTATAACCGCCAAAAAAAGTACTGCGCTCCAGACTGTAGCGTGCCACAATGGTTTTGGTATGGATTTTTCTCGAGGATAATACAAGGCAAATATCGCAATAAGAGGCGCAAATAGCACAGATCCACCATAAAACAATTTGGAATAAGCGAGCGCATAGCGAGATTCCATCGTCGCCGAGAACAGTAGTATGCTCAAAGACCAAAGCGCAAAACACGCCGCTACTCCAGCAAATAACTGATTTGAACGTCGTTTACCGTCGCTCATCAAAATTACAATTGCCAGGATCGACGAGCCCACCAGTGTCGCGACAAGCATAAACTCTATCATTTGTGTTCTATTTTACGACGGTTTTTCTGTAAAGTACATGCTATAAACTCCATCTCGCGTCACACGTACTCGTGTATTTTCAGTTGGCACACCTGCGCGACGATGAAGCTCTAACCCCTCTCGAATTGTACGCATTCTCACCTGTGGCCACCAGCCCATCATGCCGTGGATAAATCGCGCTTGAGGGCGATTGCGGTTCATGTTACCGGTCGTCATGATACCGCCCGGCTTGAGCGCATTCCAGGACTCTCGCGTCAGCCAACGGTATATCATATCTGGCAAGTACTCACGCAAACCAGAATCTTCGGCGACATCGAGCTGACGACCCTTTAGAACGGTGTCAAGCTTGATAGGCTGACCAAAACTATTGAACAATCTTTCGCAGTGGATCTCGATATTATCAGCCAGACCCATATCCTCGGCCAATAATGATGCAGATGCAAGTGCTAGAGGGTCTTGGTCGAGTAGAATCAAACGACTATTTATGTCTAGCGTATCTTTTAGGTCTTTTACTATATCAAGCATCGGCAGGGCAGTACCGCAACCAAAACTCATCATGAGAAACTCACGTTTTCGCTCCTCTTCTGATTTGTCCAAGAGGTGATCCCGAATCGCATCGCGAACTTCTTCTCGTCTGGCTCTAATTCCAAGCGCATCTGTACAATACTGAGTCACGTCTTTGAATACTGGCGAGACCGGCGCGTCAATAAAACTTTTTAGCTGAGTTAAGCGAGCCGAGCTTCTCTCTTTTGCAGTTATCCAGTCGCTCCGTTTAAACCTCATCTCTCCCTGAATCAACGCCTCGTTTAGAGAGAGGCCAGACAAAGATCCAGCATTTTCGCCAAACCGATAGTCAAATATTCTATCGTCAAGTGGCCCACTCATTGTTTCGTAAAATCCAGTCTCGGGATCTCGGTCGACCATCAGGTCGTGCGCACTGACAATCGATAAAAGCGCCGACGCGCTACCACGCTGATTATGCCAATCAACCGCCCTCTGTGGGCCAAACAATAATTCAACACGATGAGGATCAATCGCACGATCGATGGCCTGAGCTCGACGTATTTGTCTGCCAATCGGATTTATACCCAGTCTACCAAGCCCCCTCTCGATAGCACGATGACGCTCAACCGCTAGCTGATCGTCAAGACCGTCCAAAAACTCATATACACTTCTGATTTTCTCTGGATGATCATAAGCCTCATCCTCAGTCATTCCAATTGTTGCGTCATGGCCGCGTTCTCTAGCCTGATCAACTTCTTGGATTAGGCAATCGTCAGCCTCAAGATCGAGCCCAAGTAGTACCTCATTTTTGCGCTTCTCAAGTGTATAAAGTGATTCTCTCATATTGCTTATTTCTACCTGCTGCCATTATACTAAAAACATGACAAAAATCGTTATCATTGAAGATGACCAAGTTATCAACCAGATGTATCGTATGAAGTTTGAAGCGGCCGGCTTTGATGTTGCGACAGCGAGCGACGGGCAGGCTGGTATAAAAATGGCTGAAAAATTCAAACCAGAAATTATCCTCCTCGACCTTCAAATGCCAAATATGGGTGGCGCTGAAGCACTTGAGATTATCCGTAAATCAACTTGGGGCGCGAAAATACCCGTCATCATCCTCACCAACCTTGGCGAAGAAGAAGCACCAAAATCACTCCGTTCACTCGGTATCCATAGCTACATCGTCAAAGCAGATCTCACACCAAGCCAGGTTGTAGTTCGCGTCAAAGACGCCCTCGGGATTACAGACTAATCCAGTCTGATAGTCAGACCCGGCGTTAAAGCATGCCCGCTTTTTTGAGACACGCCTCAATGAGGTGATCAAATAAGACAGTATAGGTTAGCGGACCAACGCCACCTTTTTTTGGAGTGATAGTTAGGTCTTTTCGTTCACGCACATCTTCGGCTACATCGCCCACAATCTTACCTTTTTCGCTCGCCGTACCTGCATCTACAACAATCGCCCCAGGTTTCACATCACAACTTTTAACAATTCGCGGACTACCTGTCGCTGAAACAATTACATCACTCGCACGCAATACCTCTGGTATATTATCCGATGAATCGTCTAGAATCGTTACCATATAGCCACGAGATTTCCACATCTGCGAAAGCGGGTTACCGACAAGTCTGCCATTACCGACTATCGCAATGTGCTTTTTAGTCAGGTCAATCCCGTAGCCCGCCAAAAGCCAATCAATCGCCTGCGCCGTAGCGCTTGGAAACAGGCTGCCAACGCCTAGCCCGTCTACATCTTTTTCGGGTGTGATTTTATTACACAGTGTATCGGTTTGACTAATATCATCTAGAGGTAGCTGGACAATTATTCCTTGAATCTTTGAGTCAATATTAGCCTCAGCTATCCTATTTATCATGTCAGCCTCCGAAAACGACTCAACAATAACCTCGACCTCAATATCCTCAGCAAACTTAGTCTTCATGCGCACATATGTATCGATCACTGGACTCGCGCCAAGGCTTTTCAAAATAAGTAGCCTAGGGACAATGTGATGCTCCTGGCGCAGATTTCTCACCTGCCTGAGTTGACGTGCTTTTATATAGCTTTGCAGCTCTAGACCGTTTAGTAGCTTTGTCATGAGATATTATCCTTTCGGTCATCGATAAATGCGCTCCACTGGCGGATCAACCTCAGCACTGTCTTTAGCGGCAGCTCAATCAGCATATCAAGAACAAGGCTCACGATGTTTACCTGAGCGTACTTATCGCTCATCCAGCGACCGACCACCACAAATGGAAGATATATAAAATCACGCAAAACCGTGAAGCCGTTGCTTGCTCCACGTACCACTTCGAGCTCGCGAATAAGCCGGCTAAGTCTAAACCCGAGGAAACTAGCCGCCGAAATAAACATAAAGAATATACCTATATGTACCAGCGCAAATCCCATCATCAATAGAAGCCATGTTACACCGCTAAATACAGCGAGCCCAAAGATAATATACATAATCGAAAATACAGGACCATACCGACGTTGAGTAGATTGCTGTTTACACAAGACGCTGCTTGATCCGTAGAGTATACTATCAATCCGACCAACCAGTGCGGTGGTGTTGGCGTAGCCTGGCAAATTCAGCGTCAAACGAAGCGCCACCATATAGAGCGGCGGAAATAGTAAGTTGATTATGAGCGGCCACCAGAGGATTTCTTTGTGAACCCACAAATCATAAGGCACCTCGATCGCTACACCAATCAGAAACTTTGTTATGACCAGAAAAATTACACTTCTGACAATCGCTCGATTTACTCTATGCATTATGTACGAATATTCTTGCGCTACCTGCTGTTCAAACGCCTCGAGAAATGCCTCTCGGCGTGGTAGTAAATCGATGACATCAGCCCGACTCTCGATCATACGTCGCACTATACGCAGTGGCGCTCCTTGTCGGTTGGCGAGATGATATAGACGATCTGCCTCGGCTGATTCGAGCATTTTATCAATTAGCTTGTTGTATGTCACGTACTGATCGTTCATGTTTACCGCAATGCCATAGCGAGCTAGCAAATCAGTTCGGATTGTCGCCGTATCAGATTTTAATAGCGCCTTATGAATCGCCGCAAAAAGTGCGGCACTATGCGTATCGGTATTTTCTTTTTTCTTTGATGAAGACTGGCTCAATTTATCGAGGTACTGATAGGCAAAATCAACAAACACATCGTCAGTAGCATGTGGGCTGATTAAGCGAGCGACACCGACCGAAAGCGTATCAAGTATCCATTTAGTTGACGTGTCCAGAGAGATTGATCGGCGCTTTTGTAGCTTTTCGTACATCTGATAGTGATCGATAGCAAGTTTCGATATACCATCCAGATCACCATCCAAGAGGCTATCGTTTGGTATATAACCCGCCAACGTTAATTCCACTACCAGCTCGCCGCCACTCCTTCTGACCAGTGCTTCGTCGCGCATGATAAACAGTCGCTTATAGAAGCGTCGTATCGCATTTTGCAATAACAAGTGCTCCTCAGTATTCTCTGCCGCGTTGCGCAACTGTTCGTACGCAGCAGTCAAGACACCACCTGCACCAACAATATTAACCTTTTCGGCACGAGCAACACGTCGACGAGTCTCATCGTCGACATATTTTGCATGCGTAAGTCCCGCCACGAGGCGCTGACCGATTGAGTTAAGTGATGGCATTGTAGAGAGTATTATACCCGAAAATAAGCAAAAAACCTACCATAATAGTAGGCTATTTATCTGGAGGGCCAGGTGGGGCTTGAACCCACGACACCCTGCTTAAGAGGCAGGTGCTCTAACCAGCTGAGCTACTGGCCCATAACTTCAGGAATTATAGCAGTTTACCTCGATATTGTAAATAACTCCCTCTATAAAAACTATTCTAGGCCTAATTTTATTTGCCACATGGTAATAGGTTTTTACAGATTAAAATATTAATAAAAAGGACTCCGAGGAGTCCTTTGATTTTCATATGGTACACCCGGCACGATTCGAACGTGCGACCACTTGGTTCGAAGCCAAGTACTCTAATCCACTGAGCTACGGGTGCTAACAATGATCATTATATCATATTTTACAGTGATATAATTGATATTATCATGGACATTCATATAGATATCCCTTTGAAAAACCATTTGACCATGCGCCTAGGTGGTGTCGCACGCTTCATGACCGATATCCACTCCCCAGAAGAGGCGGCCGAAGCCGTCAAACGCGCAACCGCCCAACATCTACCGATTTATATATTAGGTGGTGGCAGTAATACACTCGTCAAAGACGAAGGCTACGATGGTCTAGTTGTGCGTAATCGTATACCTGGTTTTGAGGTTATCGACGAGACAGCAACCGATACTACGATCAAAATTGGTGCAGGAGAAATTTGGGACGACGTCGTCAAAAGAGTGGTTGATATGAATCTTACTGGGATAGAATGTCTCTCGATGATTCCAGGCACCGCTGGGGCGGCACCAGTTCAAAATATTGGCGCATACGGCCAAGAGGTCGCTGATACATTGTTGTCGCTAGAGGCATACGACAAACAGTCTGACAGTATCGTTACCCTCACAAATGAGCAGTGTCGATTCTCGTATCGCCACAGTATTTTTCGTGGCGAAGAGATGGGACGATATATCATCACCTCAATCACTCTTCGACTCTATAAATCTGCTCCTCACCCACCGTTTTACAAGGCCGTCCAAGACTACCTAGACAAAAATGATATTTCAATTTATACGCCACAAGCATTACGTGAGGCGGTTATTGCCATCCGCACGGACAAGCTTCCCGACCCAAAAGAGCGACCTAATTCTGGATCATTCTTCAAAAATGCTATTATTGAAACCTGGCAACTCAAGGACCTAAAAACACGTTTCCCTGACATCCCCGCCTACGACATGACCGATGGATCATACAAAATACCCACCGGCTGGCTAATCGAACGAGCCGGCTTTAAGGGTCAACTTCTCCACGGTATCCGCGTTCACGACAAAAATGCCTTAGTGCTTATAAATGAATCCGCCTCAGGATATGCCGATCTCGCCAGAGCAAGAGATGAAATTATCGGTGGCGTCCGTGATAAGTTTCGCATCATGATCGAGCAAGAACCGCTCGAAATGTAGCCTCCCTACCCTTGCCTTTCCGCTCCAAACCGCTTATTCTAAATACATGAACGCTCGGCGTGGGTTCACTATAGTGGAGATTGTAATTGTCATGGTGATTATGGCAATTCTTATCGGACTTGCGGTACTAAATATATCCTCCACGCAAGCAAACGCCCGTGACAACAAGCGCAAAACCGACGTAGAAAATATCGCCCGCGGACTCGAAACGCGCTACAAAGAAGGCAACCCTGTCGTTACGGCAGTTTCGGCATACCCAGATGTCAACTCATACATAGGGCCTGGAACATACCCTAGTGTAGCCGAGTTATTTCACACGTTTGGTCAGAGCCAAGCTGGCTGGACGCCCCAGCAAGTACCAGGTGGCTACGGACCAAAAAACCTATCTGGTACCTCAGAGCAGTCGTTTACACCTCCTGCATTCACCGAACCATATGTTGGTGTAGGCGTCATCTGTTCGTCTGCGCCATGCACTGGTCAACCTGAGGCTCAATCTACGATCAACAGTGCTTTCTCCACTGGAAACAACCGTGAAAAGTATCTCTACGAACCCATTGACGCCTCGGGTCAACATTGCCTCGATAATCCATGCGTCCGATTCAACCTATATTATTGGTCAGAGATAGACAACGAATATAAGATGATAAAGAGTAAGCACCAATGAGATACTCCGAAGGGTTTACCGCTGTAGAACTTCTCGTTGCCCTCGTAATTGGTGCGCTACTACTGGGGTCGGGATATCAACTTTATACGGCAGTTATACGCGACTCGAACGACAACTTAAAACGCTCTCAGGCCAGCGGCGCGGCGTACCAGATCCTCCGTCAAAACCAGAATTTACTGACCTCTCCCTGCACAAGCTCAACGAGAAACCCAGCCATACCCGCCGAGTCAGGGCTTGGCACCAATGCGTCTGCTGAATTAAAAATTGCCTGCCCATACAACACCTATAATTCAGACGGCTCCGTCAAAACAACCTCAAATATCAGTCTTATGTCGGTTACTATCACCTATCACACAATAACAGAGCAAAAGGTCACCCGTGCAATCGCTATTCGTCCATAAACACCAGATAAAACGCAACCATCGACACGCTGGATTTACACTTGTCGAGATGCTTGCTGTCGCCCCAATAGTCCTAATCGTCATCGGCGTACTTATCAGTGCAATGGTTTCTATGATCGGTGACGCGCTAGTGGCAAACGCACGTACCGTTGTCGCCTACAATACCCGTGATGCGCTCAACCGAATCGAAGAAGACGCCCGTATCAGCATCAATTTTATGTCAACCTTCTCACTAATCAGTGTACCTCAAGGAAAAGACGGCGGCACAGGTGCATTTAACTCTGGGAACGACGACCTGATCATGACCCAACAGGCGACCACTGACAATCCATACAACAACACACGCGACCTCGTTTATTACGCCAACCAGCCACACTCCTGTAGCGGTAGAAAAACTGGTAACCGCGTTCTCCTAAGCCGCGTAATCTACTTTACAAAAGCTGGTAGCGACGGTAAAAAACAACTCTGGCGTCGCGTTATCGTCCGTGATACCAACAAAAATAACCCACCAACCGTCGATACAGTCTGCGACCTTCCGTGGCAACGAAACACCTGCCCAGTTGGAACAAATTCCACCACATATCCACGCTGTCGCGCCAACGATGAGCTTCTTTTAGAGCATATCACCAACTTTAGAACCGCATACTACACCAAAGACGGCACAGAAACAACCAACCCCGTACTAGCCACATCGATAGGTATCACAATCTCGACAAGTGAAAAAACTGCCGGAAAAGACATCAACCAATCCGGCAGCGTAAGGGTGTCGCGCATCAACGACATCCCACCAACACCACCACCAGCAACACCTACAATTAGTATATTTAACCAAGGGGTAGCGATCGACAACAACCCTACAAAAGTAACATTCCAGTGGTCGTCAGCCAATGCCCAAGCCTACACAGTTTCCACTCGTGTAAATGGTGGCGCATGGTCTACACCAACTGTCACGACAAAAACCACCCTCGGCGTCACTACTGGCCCTAGCCAAACCGTCTCGATACGCGTAACCGCCCATAATGATACAGCCAACTCTGCCACGGCTCAGTTCGATACTCAATCAGACTTCTTTGCAAATCTCAACCTGGAAAACGGCTGGATATCCTACAACAGCACACCCCACAATAATGCCTATGCGCCAGCCTCTTTCTCGATAACTAGTGCCGGCTTCGTCAAGCTTCGTGGCCTCATAGGGGGCGCATCAGGCAAGATCGCGACCCTACCAGAGGGCTTTCGCCCATCAAAACGCGTCATGGTCACCGTCATGGGGACATCAAATAACGCAGCCTGGGTGACTGTCGATCCAGACGGTGCAATAGCTATGACGAATAACACCACCCAGACCTGGGTGTCACTAGATAATGTTAGCTTTCTAGCAGACGGTAGAGGGACCTGGAACCCTGTCCCAAGTGGCAATTTTACCTGCCCGTCTGGATGTTCCCTCCCATGGCGCGACTATACGACCAGTGGCGGCGGTGGCGGCTTCATGAACACTGGTTTTGCAAAGGATGCAATGGGGCGCATCCACCTCGAAGGACTAATCCTTCCCCCGTCGCCAAACTCAATCCCGCCTTATTCATCTATGTTTACCATCCCATCATCAAGCTTTTACTCAGCCAATGGTCGCGGTGCGGACGATATATACCCAACATCATCTAACTACTCTTTCTCCGACTACTCAATATATGGCACATACCTCATGTATCGCTATGGCACAGGATCATTCTACAGCATGCATTCTATATACTACGGAACCTCGCCAACGCCATCATGGACGAACGCCTCGCTAGAGAATAGCTGGTCAAACTATAGCGCTCCTGGCACAAACTACTCGCCCGCTTCGTTTACGAGGGCTTCTGATGGAGTTGTCCTAGTTCGCGGCCTCATCCGGTTCGGCGCCAACTCAAACGGTACAACACTATTTAGACTGCCCTCAGGCTACCGTCCAAAACACCGGCTACTATTTCTAACCGCAAGCAACACGGTAGCACCCGCTCGTATCGACGTATTCCCGACTGGCGAAGTCCAGGTTTGGAATACACCAAACAACGGTTGGCTATCGCTCGCGGGCATTAATTTCGTTGCTGAACAGTAGTAAATGTATCGACAAAAAAGCTCTTGCATAGCCATAAACGGTTTGATATCATACGGGTATACAAGTTAACTTTAATTAGGGGGCATCTCTAATATGACAAAACAAACCAAATCAAGCGGATTCACGATCGTTGAGCTTCTCATCGTTATCGTGGTTATTGCGATCCTCGCAGCTATCACTATCGTCGCTTATAACGGTATCCAGAACCGTGCCAATGACACAGCTGCCAAAGAAACAGCTAGCCAGTTCCGCACAAAAATTGAGGCATACAACACCATCAAGTCAAAGTATCCAGCTACTACGACCTCTGCATCTGATCTTGTTACGGATCTTGCCACCGAGGCTGAATCAAAGCTTGATAAAGGTGTTGAAGATAAGGTTTCTGACACCGCAGCAGTCACCAAAGAAAAGCCTGTCCACTGGGCAGCATGTACTTCAGGTACTACTGGCGGTACTGTCACCTACTGGAAGACCGGTGGAACTGAAAAATTTGAGCTAGGAAAATGCTAAAGCCTAATCTAGCGATCCATAAACTAAATACGCCCAACAGGGCGTATTTAGTTTATCTCGCTTAAAACTAGTATATAGACAAGCCAGCCAAAAAGTCTCGCACCTCAGCACGCAGCGAGTTTAGCACTGTATCGTCATCTCGATTGTCTATGGCTTGCTTCATCCATTCAGCAATTTTCGCCATATGACCTTCAGACAAACCGCGTGTCGTCAGGGCTGGCGTACCGAGACGGATGCCACTTGGTGTAAACATCGGCAGTGGATCATCCGGCACTGCATTGGCATTAAGCGTCAGCCCAATTTTATCAAGAGCCCGCTCGACCACCTTGCCGTCGACACCAAAGCTCTTGTAGACATCAGCCAAGATCAAATGATTGCTTGTCCCACCAGTGACCAGCAGGAAACCACGTTTTTGCATCTCCTCAGCAAGCACTTTGGCGTTTTTGACAATTTGCGTAGCGTATTCACGAAACTCAGGCCGCAATGCCTCGCCAAAAGCTACCGCTTTTGCCGCAATCACATGCATATGTGGCCCACCCTGCATACCTGGAAATACCGCGCGGTCGATTAGAGTTGGAATATTCTCGATAGTCTTTTCTGGTTTTTTGAGCGGATTACCAACCACCCCATAGACAAAATCAAACCACCTCGTGGACCACGCAAGGTCTTGTGAGTCGTCGTGGTCATGACATGGAATCCATGGTCGAGAGGATTTTTGGCAACACCACCTGCGATGAGGCCGGCGATGTGTGACATGTCAGCCATCAACAACGCACCGACCTCTCGACCAATCTCAGCAAACTTATCATAATCAAGCTCACGAGGATAAGCGCTAAATCCAGCCAAGATAATCTTTGGCTTATGCTCTAGCGCCAGCTGACGAAGCTCATCATAGTCAATCTCACCCGTCGAACTATCTTTCATCTTGTAGCGGATGAAATTATAGAGCCTGGCACTACGAGTTACCGGCGAGCCATGTGTCAGATGTCCGCCATGAGATAAATCCATCGCCAGAATCGTATCACCCGGCTCGCACCATGCACTATATACCGCCTCATTAGCTGGTGCCCCGCTATGAGGCTGAACATTTGCATGGTCAGCATGAAAGAGCTTTTTTGCTCGATCAATCGCCAGCTGCTCTATCTTGTCGGTAAACTCTTGTCCGCCATAGTAACGCCTGCCTGGATATCCTTCGCTATACTTGTTTGTAAACACGCTCCCAAGCGCCGTCAATACATCTTGGCTGACATAATTCTCACTAGGTATTAGTTCTAAGCCCTCGAGCTGTCGTTGCTGTTCACCAGCTATAAGTTGCGCGACAATCGTATCGTTCATATCCAATTTCTCCTCTTGTAATTATCAAGGTTTTCAATACTTTTCAGGTGGATATGTCGTCGCTAGATCATAGTGGCATTATATCATAAAAAATTATTTGACAATATATCATGATAGGTATAATCTGTACTCATGAGCACGACAAAATACCTTCGAAACATCGGAAATCTTATCCAAGAAACACGTCAATCTCGAGGCATGACCCAGGCTGAGCTAGCTACCGCACTAGGCACTAGTCAGAGTGCCATCAATCGTATTGAAAAAGGTGGTCAAAATATCAGTCTAGAGATGATTGCACGGATCAGTGAAGTATTGTCGAGCGAAATCGTCCGAATCAACAAATCTGGAAAAACTAATTTCCTAATCAATGGCGGCAAAAAACTACACGGTGAAATTGAAGTAAAAACCAGCAAAAACGCTGCTGTCGGGCTACTTTGTGCTTCTCTTTTAAATAAGGGTAAAACAACCCTGAGACGCGTAGCACGTATCGAAGAAGTAAATCGAATCGTCGAAGTTCTAGAAAGCATCGGCGTTAAATGTCGTTGGCTCGACAACAACGACCTCGAGATTCTCCCGCCAAAGAAATTGAAACTTGACGAGATGGATATCGAAGCGGCCAAAAAAACTCGCACTGTTATCATGTTCCTTGGCCCTCTACTTCACCAATATAGAGAGTTCAGCTTGCCGTTTGCTGGTGGCTGCAGCCTAGGCACACGAACAGTCGAGCCACATATGACCGGACTAGCGCCATTTGGCCTCAACGTTGTCGCTACTGCTGACCGCTATCAAGCAAAAACCACCGCCAAACCGGTAAAAAAAGCTATCGTCCTGACTGAGCGCGGTGATACTGTTACCGAAAACGTCATCATGGCAGCGGCTTTATATGACGGCGAAGTAACGATCCGAAACGCCAGCCCAAATTATATGGTCCAAGATGTTTGCTTCTTCCTCGAAAAACTGGGCGTTAAAATCGAAGGTATAGGCACAACAACGCTCAAAATTCACGGACTTAAGTCGATCAACAAGACGATTGAATATTATCCGAGCGAGGACCCGATAGAGGCAATGAGTTTTGTTGCAGCTGGCGTGGTAACAGAATCCGAAATTACGGTGAAACGTGTACCAATAGAATTTATGGAACTTGAGATGGCGACACTCGCTGGTATGGGGCTTCGGTATGACATGACCGATGAATACCCAGCCCGAAATGGCAAAACTCGATTGGTCGATATTTCTCTCAAGAAGTCCAAGCTCCATGCGCCAAAAGATAAGATCCATGCCCTACCGTTTCCTGGAATCAATATGGACAACTTACCATTCCTTGGTCTGTGTGCAACCGTTGCCGAGGGTCGCACTCTAATTCATGACTGGAGCTATGAAAACCGAGCTATCTACTTTACTGAGCTATCTAAGCTCAACGCCACAATCGAGATGGTCGACCCACACCGCGTCTACATAACGGGACCAACCCGTTGGCGCCCAGCAGACATCACCGCTCCCTCTGCTCTGCGACCAAGCGTCGTTATACTCCTGGCGATGATAGCAGCGCCCGGTAAGTCTGTCCTGCGTGACGTATACAGCATCAACCGCGGCTATGAAGATATCGCCAATCGCCTAAATAGACTCGGCGCAGAGATAGAAACCACCTGGGAATAGTCGACAAATCACGCCACCTCTGCTATAATTACCAAGTACTTTTGCACTTATCTGGTAGCGTAGTTATATCGAACTAGAGACCTGCAAAAAATTAAACATGGCGGATGTAGCTCAGTTGGTTAGAGCGCTGGATTGTGGCTCCGGAGGCCGTGGGTTCGACCCCCATCATTCGCCCCATAGCAAAAACCCTACAAAACGTAGGGTTTTTACTTATTCAAAACTCAACTCTTATCGATGAGAGCCATGGTTATGAGATTGTGTCCCACCAAATTTTGGCTTCTCAATCCCAAATCTTATCGGCTTAGAATGTGTCTCTTCGAGGACTGAATGACCAGAATTAAAACCCTGACGAGTACTCTTTGCGACATCAATCCGACTAGTAAAACGCTGGCGAGACAGCTGATCGTCTGTACTAATCATAGAAGTGCGCCTTCGTCGCAACTTTTTCTTATCCTCCTCATCAGAATCGCTGTCCAAACCATAGGGCAAACGACCTCGGTTCGGCGAAAGAGCATTGTTTCGATACGTCCGAGTGATTGCCGCATCCTTATAAGCACCGATTACTTTTCGATTTTTGTCTATCTGTCGTCGCTGTTCAAATGACTGAACTCGCTCCGACCCCGTCACCGAGTCCCCTTTTGTCATGCCGCTCGAATGAAACTGCCCATTCACCGAGTTATATGTAAAGCGTGAACTCGAAAACCCCATACCAGCATTATACCAAAACAAAAAATAACGAGCACTCGGCAGGCGTTAGGCCTACTTTATTTTGTGTCGCCAAAATGATAAAATTACATAAGTCTATCTGCGGGTGTAGTACAGCGGTTAGTATGCAAGTTTTCCAAACTTGAGATCGGAGTTCGATTCTCCGCACCCGCACCAGTTTAGCGTCAACCATAATCGTTCAGATGGACGATTATTTTATTTTTATTTTTACGCCACAACATACACCAAGCAGTCTACCCTATCCTAAGCTCACTGTTGCTCTGTATTGAAAAAGCGTTACCAAATAGCTACAATAATGCTAGGATTTTTAAAATAAATACAAAAATGGCAAAATTTGAGATCAGCCTCAGACAAGAACTTATCGATCATGGACTTGATAAGGATATTAGACTAGGACGAAGTATTTTACAAATTGGCGACTTAGCAGACACCTCACCTAACAAGTATATAGATGGATACCGTCAGGTATTTGACTATATAGAAGAATACGACCCGCCCTATTTAGATAGTCCAGAGCTGGAGGAGGCTCTCACGAGTGAGGGTCAAAAAACACGCGCAATCATCTCTGCGCTTGGGTCTTGCTCTACTCGTAGCGCAATCAACGCCATCCTAGAATCAGGCTCATCAAAACAAAGAGGCTACCTATCAGAAGCTCTCAAAAAATATAGTAGCTTTATCACTGATGGAATTCCGTACGAAAGCTATGATGATAATTACGAACCGATTGAGCGTCGCAAATCAGCTAATCCAGACGATATAATAACTGGCCTTTGGCGTGATGTAGTATTTGCTAGTATGATTGACACCCCGGAGATGAAGGCGTTATCACGGGCGCGTAGATGGCTACAGCCAGGCGACGATGACAAAAAACTGAATGAAAATATTGAAAATTTGCCTAAAACACGCGGTTATTATTCTTATATTTTCCCTCCTAAAAAATTGCCTCAAAAAAATAGCGAGATAGCATCTGACAAACCTCGCCATAAACCAGGTACGGTCGGCAACGCTTTTCCAGAACTGGCAAAAACCTACGAACAAATTAGAGAAAGAGAAGAACGGAAGCACCCAGATGATACCGATGACACGATAGAACACACTACCACCCTAGAGCTAGCAAGAATTATTGCCAAATCTACTGAATATAACGATCCTTATCGAAGCGAGAGATCGCCATATCGTTCACATTTCGCTGAACAAATGGCTTGGGCCAGGCTGGGCGATCAGGTGCAAAGGCAGTTTCGTGGCATGCGCCAGAAAATTAGAGGTATTGATCTACATAATATTGGGCGTTTTATCGGAAAATCAGGTGATAACCCTTATGATGTAGAGTGGCGGAGGATTGAGAAGCTGGCAGATACAGTAACACCAGATCATGTTGATCCTGCCAGAGAATATCTGTTAAAGAAAGCACATGATGATATACAGCGTCAGCATCGACGATATGGTAATGATGTGGCGCATAGGATTATCACGGAAGGCGCTGCAAAACTTGCAAGCATCGACAGCTTAACTGATGATGAGGTCTTAGCACGTTTCCAGACGGAAAGGGAGAAGCTGGATCAAAAACGTAACGAGCATATGAGCTTGGCACAAAAGGCACTAGATCTTCATTTTAAGGATGGAGTAGATGATGACGCAACCCCGATTGATTGGATTAATACCGCTCCCTTTGGACTTATTAATCGCACTCATAAGGCGCTCAATAGAGGAGTTAGTAAAGATACGGCTTTTGCGTATGCGGTAGCAGAATATAGTTTTCCAGGTGAGGCGATAACGCGAGAGCTTGTAGAGGCTTGTCGTAGTATTACGAAGGAGAATCTTGATAAAACGAGAGCTCTCCATGCATATAGTAAGGAGACTGGGTTAGCGATTGACCCAATAGACGAAGTTCGCTTAGGTAAGGTGGCAGTGACATATGACTCTAGTGACGTTATCGATCTCATGGAGCAGGGGTATTCTGCTCGTGAAATTATTGAGAATGGATGGTTATGCCATCTTGATACACGTAAGACTATTGATTTTCCTGCTCGTGGAAATGATGCTCAGAAGCAACGATGGTGTACAGAGAATGGTTATGCATATCTAAATGGTGGCTGGATTAAGACGTCGGTAGGTAAGATTATCCTCTCAAGGCTCGAGTCGGGTCTTGAGAGGTCAATCCATGATGCATCTCAATGGCTCGAGACGTTCCAAATACCCGAAGAAGGCTACGACATACCTGTACTTAAAGCACGTATCCAAAGTGGCGAACAAATTCAGCTGCACAATATAGAAAAAACAACATTCTATGATGTTGGCTTAGAGTCTGGCCTTTTGGCGGGTATACTGAAAGCACCTCAGGATTTACGTGACAGACTTTTACTTCCGCGTAAGACGCAAAAGATTCAACAGATATTTTTTGCGCCTGAACACCAGCTGCTATATCTTACATTGGCTGATGTCTATCGAGATAGTGATATAGACATAAACACTGTGCGTGACCATGCTTTTGATAGGCTTGATGCATTTTATAATGAGTGGCTGATTAATGCCCGCGGCAAGGAGACAACTTATCGCATTTCCAAAGATGATCTTAGGGAAAAATTGCTTGTAGCCATAGAAAATGTTAACAATTCTGTTTTATCTGATGATGAAAATATTACTGGAGTTATCCAGCGGTTAAGTAAATACGGCAACAATCGTAAGCGGTATATAGATGATGCAACTTCCTGGCTATTACGGCACGTGACCTCTCCAAGTGCACGTTTGACTAAAGTATGGGGAGACAGGGCGGTGGCGCTAATAGAAGGTGCTAATGATTCTGCAAGAGATATCGAGATCTGGCAAAATGATAATGCGCTACGGTTGCAGTTGCGTGAGATGACGCGCCAAGGCAGCATGCCACACAACTTGACAGCTGCTGAAGTTACAGGAGAATTTAGTGGTTGGGTATGGGAACTATCACGGTGTTATGACAGCGACAGAATTATCCGTGCAATTAGTGAATATAAATCAGTACGTACAACAGAGGCATTATTGCCAGCACAGGTGATGGAAATGCAAACTTCTTCTGGTGTATACAAAGCAGAGGTATTGGCTAAAGATGACCCGAGGGGGATGACGATTGGTATCGATACAGGGTGCTGCATGACACTAGATGGCGCTTCTGCCAGTTGTATAGAATCGGGATATAAGCATAAAAACGCTGGATTCTTTGCACTATACACGCCACAGGGGCGTTTAGCCGCTCAGTCATATTTTTACGTTAACCCTGAACACCCTAACGTACTTGTACTCGATAATATTGAGGCAAATCAGGGTCGAGACACTAACAAGATAGTAGAAATATACAAGCAAGCTCTATCTAAGTACCTACTAGAGAGATTTGCGACAGATCGTACATGGAATATCGATACCGTCAATTTAGGCACTGGATACGGCGATGCCGTTAAATCTAGCGTGCTCCGCCTACCTGCAACAAACGCTATCCCTAATAACTTGGGCTACGACATATATTCAGACGCAAGTGACCAGAGATTACTGCTGCATCTATCACAACACGAGATTGCCGAGTCACGGAAACAGTGGATACCAGCTCAAGAAAATATAGAAAACACCCCCAATCACCTACCTAATATAGTTACGCGATCGATAACTCCTAACGATTTTGCGATCATCAAAGAATTAGAGGAGCAGATCTATCCAGAGCATATTCGTCAATACGACGACAAAGAGATGCTCCAAGATGAGCTAAAAATGAACAGCATGGAAACATATAGTTTTCTAGTCGCTGGCCAGGCCGACTCGTCCAAAGACTATATCGGTTACTGTATGGCCTATCTTGATCAGTCCGAGACAGAACCTGGTCGCCATGACCCGGTAGTTTATGCCGCCGATATGGCTATCTTGCCCGAGGCGCAAGGATTTCATATTGGGGCCAAAATGTTTGATGAGCTACTAAAACGAACTAGTGAGCGAGGGGTAGACAAAATCGAAATGCACGCCCGCGAGACGACTTCTTATTCCGCCCTAAAAAATAGCGAATGGGCCAAACATATACTTTATCGTCGAGGCTATAAGTTCGTCGATCATGGCGTAGTTGATGAGTTCGATGACGGCGATGGAAATATAGAAAATCTTTATCTGGTGAGTATCGAAAAAATATAACAACAGTCTATATAGCTCTAGCAGAGGGCTAGATTAAAAGAACTTCAATCTTTTGGCGACAATTGAAACGACCAAAAGTAGTAGCGCCGTAAAGCCGACAATCGCTAGATAAGCCCACTCCTCATGCATGAACGGCAATTTTATATTCATACCATACATTCCATAAAATACGTTTGGTAGTGCAACCAGTAATGTCAAAAAAGTTAGCCACTTCATACGTTGGTTTAGTGTGTTGTTAGAGACCGTGCTAAATGTATTTTGGATACTAGCAATTGCCTGAGCATGACTTGCAATCTCGACTAATAATTGCTGGGTAAATAGACGAACGTCGTCAAGCGTGTCGCGTAAGTTAGCGTCTGTCTCGAGCTCAATCAATCGCTCAACAACCGCAGAAATACCCGTCAGACTCATTTTGGCACGATTTAGGTTGCTCTCAATCGTCACGAAATCAAAGAAATCATCGTTGGTCGCTTCGTGACTCCTCATGCGTTGCTCAATGTGGCCGATATGACTACCAACTTTATCGATATAATTCTCATATTGTTTCACGATCGCCATCGCACTCTGCACCAACAGCGACTCTGGTGATACGCGTTCGCCACTAGCTTTAGGCTCTTTTAACTCATCGACAAGCGTACCACGCGCCATCAGACTAGCAAAAAGCTTCTTGCCCACCACCAACAAAACTGGCTGTGAGCGAATTTTGCCCCGAACATACTCAGGATGACGCAGAAAAACATACCTTACACCATCGCGAACTTCTATGCGGGGTAATTCATTTGCGTCAAAAACATCCGTTATGATATGCAGCGGTAGATTAAGCTTATCTGCTAACATCTCGGCATTCGCACGGTCGAGGTTTGTGTCATAGGCAAGCGTCATGCTACCCATCGGCTCTTCTATATTATGAATGGTACCGTCGCGTGCAATTCCATAAAACATAACCATGATACATAGTATTATACCAGACCGACTCTAGGATATTTTGATATAATACAATTGTGCGCCCCGATAGCTCAGCTGGATAGAGCAGAGGACTTCTAAGCCTAAGGTCGCTGGTTCGAACCCAGCTCGGGGTACCATTTTATAAAGAAATGGTGGGCCATGCCCTTCTACTATGCCCCGTTAGCTCAACTGGATAGAGCATTGGTTTCCGGTACCAAAGGTTGCAGGTTCGACTCCTGTGCGGGGTACCAGTTAAAATGACGAGTATATCTCGTTGTTTTTGTATCAAAGTTACAAAAATCAGCCCAACAAATTTGATGGGCTGTTTCGATTTTTCTAGCTAGAGAATTTGCTTCTTTTTCTTCTCTGCTTTGAGCTTCTTTTTACGTGCGCGCTTGATATCTGCGCCGTGCCATGATCGGTGTTTTGCCATTATCTTACTCCTTTTTGATTCTATATCAGTATATCATATCGTTACTGAGCGCTAATTTCGCGTGGCGACTCGCCATCAAACACGGCCCTCACCTGTTCGGCGGTAATTGTAATCATATCACCAGGATTCACCGTACCACTCAGCATTTGTTTTGCGACTGTATTCTCTACCGCCTTTTGAATGACACGCCGCATCGGACGAGCGCCAAGTCGCGGGTCGTAGCCCTGGTCAACAAGTATCAGCTTTGCCTCATCCTCGACGATAACCGACACCTTCTGTGGTTCGAGAGTTTTATTAACACCCGCAAGGATTAGATCACACACCTGGATCAACTCATCTTTTGTAAACGGTCTAAATACGACTATTTCATCAAAACGGTTCAAAAACTCAGGACGAAACTGACCTGAGTTAATCAGTTCGTCGACAAACTGATGCTCAAATTGCTGAACCTCATATCCTCGCTCAATGTATTCGCGAATTCTATCAGCTCCAGCATTACTTGTTGCGATCACAATCGCATCACGAAAGCTAACTTCGCGATTTCTAATATCTCTCAGAATACCCTCATCAAGAAGCTGAAGAAGGGTAGCGAGCACTTCGGGAGCTGCTTTTTCTATCTCATCGAGCAAAACAACACTAAACGGCTGTTTCATCACCTGGGCAGTCAGGCTTGTCGGATCCTCAGCGCCATCTGCAATAAGCCTCGTGACATCCTCAGCACGAACATACTCGTTTAAGTCAATCCGAATCATCCTGCCCTCACCCCCGAAATAGACATCAGCCAGGGCCTTGGATAACTCCGTCTTGCCAACACCAGTCGGACCCAGGAACAAAAAGGTTCCTATCGGTCGATTCTCGTTTCTCACACCCGCCCTAGCTCTGCGTAAAGCGTCGCTCACCACGCTGACAGCGCGAGTTTGGTTCACCATTCGCTTATGAATCAGCTCTTCCATATTCAGCAGTCTCTCACGATCCTCGGTGTCGCTCGCAACACTGATTTTTACATCTAATGTTTTCTCGATAGCTTGTTGCACTGAATTTATGGTTACGAGTCCAGATTCACTGTAGCCAGCAGACGACTCGAGCAACTTTAGCGCCTTTCCTGGCTGAGCCAGATCGTGGACATATCGCTCGCTCAATCGATATGCCTCTTTGATCGCCTGAAGCATATAAGTGACGTGACGCTGGACTTCAGTTACAATAAGTTGCTCCTGAAGTACTGTTATAGTTTCGTCTCGGTCTGTTTCTGGAATATTGATTCGGTTGATTGAACTAAGTAGAGTAGGATTACGCTGACCAATTTCTAGAAATCGCTGCTCATCCATCGCGAGAATCATACGCAAATTACCAGCCTCAAGAATCGGCTGGAGGACATTAGAGAGGTCGACCGAACCCACGCCCTCCTCAAAAAATAACTGGGCATTATCTAGACAAACAATGATATTTTTTGCTCGATACGCCTCATTTAGCACTTGCGTAATTAGATTCTCCAACTCACCACGACCTGGTGCAGCCGAAATTAACGCTGACGAATCAAGCAAGAATACCTGACGAAACTTGAGATTATCTGGCACTTTGGCTGACGCATCAAGTAGTTTCTCAGCAAAAGCGTGAATAATCGTCGTCTTACCGACGCCAGGTCGCCCAACTAACAAGGCATTTTGTCGTCCGCCCGACCCAAACGTATCAACCAGCTGATCAATTGCCTGTACATGCGAGGCAACACCAACCGTCAACAGACCAGATCCAGCGCCTATCTGCTCGCTAATATTTTGACCAAACCGCTGGAGGGTCGGGATCCACCCAAATGACCAGTCGCGACCCACCCCACCAGTTCTGCGCGGTTTTTTATAAGCCTTTATTAGCTGGATAAGGTGCTGTTGCCAAATAATCCCCTTATCTAAGTCACTATCATCGAGGTGAATTTGGGCAATCACTGACTCGTACTGAGGAAAAGACCGAACAATTGCGACAGCTAGAACCGCTCCAGTTATCTCTGACATATTATTAGCAATACGTATATCTTCAGCCGTTCGCCATAATGCTGGTGTCGCATTTGCATCCGTACTCGCCATCGTTGACAGTAGTGATGGACTGATGCCAAGTCTTGCGCCCATAAATTGTCCACTCGACACTCTACCAACTGCTGATGCGACATCAGCGGGCGTTGGCCTAGCAGGAAGATGTCCGAGAACAGATCCTTCAATTCGATCAGTTACTGCTACAGTCATTTTCGGAGGCAGATCTCGAACATAATGAGCAACATATTGGCTAATCATAAACGGAATAACTGCTACGCCCATAACCGCCCATCCCATTGACCATCCAGCAACAAACACAATAACAGCACCAAGCAAGATCAGTAACCACGTCGACCACTTCATCATCGAGACGGCAACATCGCTAATATGTACGCCAAACCGCGCGGCAATTGATCGTCGACTGTAGTACTCAAATTTTAAATCTTCCACGGCACCCACCCCGTCAGTGCAACAGCCAGCCCAACTATCGGAAGCCACGGTACAATTGGCCATAGAACAATACGTACTAGACCAATCACCGATGCCACGACCAACGTCAGCGTACCAACGATAATTACAATTAGCCGAATAAATGCACCTATTAACCGAGAAATTAGTCTATCAAGCCATGCTCGAAACTGAACTTCAAGCGAACCCCTAACGCGACCCGCTGAAATCTGTCGAAATGGCGAAAACAGTGTTTTGATTAACAGCTCAAACGAAAAATAATCATATAGCCCCGCGAGATTATCGACGACATTCAAAAGGCACCGTTTCCAGCCAGCACTATACCACCAAGAAAGCATGCCCACGATAAACATAACTTATATTGTACCTCAGATATATGACAAAAAAAAGTTTCCCGATCCCGACATTCAGACGTATAATATACCGTAATGCGACAAACATTTACTACAATCACCGGCAAGACTGTGCGCGCCATCGCCCAGGCACGTGGCGGAGGATCAGCCCTGCCTGGACTCTTTGTCGAAAAAATTGACAAGAATTTTATATCACGGACTCTTGCGTCTTTGCCGTATGGCGTCGTTGTTATTAGTGGCACAAATGGCAAGACCACGACAACCAAAATGGTTGTTGAGCTCCTCGAAAGCCAAGGACTACGCGTTTTTACAAACCGTACGGGAAGTAATTTCACGCGAGGTGTTGCAGCAGCGCTACTGGGAGCTATCAACTATCGAGGCAGACTCAGCGCCGATATTGCCGTGCTCGAACTTGACGAAGCACATGCTGTTCATTTTGTCCGCGCCGTTAAACCTCGATACAGCCTACTCCTCAATGTTATGCGCGATCAACTTGATCGTTTTGGTGAGATTGACAACACCGCCAATATGCTCCTAACGATCGCAAAAAATACCACTGAGTGTGTCGTGCTGAATCGCGACGATCCGCGCCTGAGTCACCCCAATTTCATAAAAAATATTAAGGTATCGCAACGCAGTTTTGGCATCAATCCAAAATACTTAAAAACCTTTCCGTCGGACGATTCATTGCATAGCAGCACCCACGTTGGGACTAATTTTTACAAAGATGACACGAGCCTTGAAGAGTTTGATAACCAAAACGCCACAATAGCCTTTGCCGACAAAAAATACTCTATAGATATAAACCTGCGCGGTATATACAACCTACAAAATGCTACTGGTGCTATCGCACTAGTACGAGCAATTTTAGGTAAGCGTCTCAATGTAGATATCATGCTAAAAAGCCTATCAAACATTAAACCAGCCTTTGGGCGTGGTGAACAACTGATTGTAGGTGGCCAGCCGTTAGAGTTAGTTCTAGTCAAAAATCCAGCCGGCTTCCGCCTAGCCCTCGCCTCGTTTAATCCAACAGGACACGCCACCATGATAGCCATAAACGACGCCTATGCCGATGGTCGCGATATGAGCTGGCTCTGGGATGTCGATTTTGAAAGTTTACAAAAATCAGGGGTTTTTGCTGTATCTGGCGTCCGCGCTTATGACATGGCAATTAGGCTAGAGTATGACGAAGTCTCCATCGATCTTGTTGATACAGATATAGCAACCGCCTTAAAGCGGCTTATCGACCAACATCCCAACATCCCAAAACGAATCTACTGCACCTACACTGCTATGCTTGCCCTCCGAAAATTACTTTCTCGCTACACTGAAGTGGAGGAGGTCCGATGAAAAAACCATCAAAATCTATCACTATTTTACAACTCTATCCACGTGACATGAATATTTACGGCGACTGGGGCAACGTACTGACACTCAAAAAACGCCTAGAGTGGCGAGGTTTTGATGTCAATTTAACCGAGCATAATGTGGGCGACGCTTTCCCGAATAACGTGGATATAGTAATTGGCGGTGGCGGACAAGACTCTGGGCAGCTTCGCATCCGTGACGACCTACAACGAATCTCCCCTAAGCTCAAAAAACTTGCCGATAACGGTACGCCAATGTTAGTTATCTGCGGACTATATCAGTTATTCGGACGCTCTTTTACCACCAAAGACGGCAATGTCGTGCCTGGCGCCGGGATTTTTGACCTAGAAACAGTTGGCGACGATAAACGGATCGTTGGCAACATCATCCTCAATAGCTCAGAGTTTGGCGAAATTATTGGCTACGAAAATCATTCTGGACTGACAACTCTTGATCCTAATTTGGTATCGCTCGGAGAAGTGGTCAAAGGTGTAGGTAATAACAACACCGACAGCAACGAAGGCGCTCGTTATCATAACGTGATCGGCACGTACTTACATGGTCCGCTCTTGCCAAAAAATCCGCGCATTGCCGACTGGATACTCGCGCAAGCAATAAATCGTAAATACGGCGAAGCCTCTCTCGAACCATTAAAAGACCAGTACGTGGACCAAGCTCGCAGTATCGCATCAAAACGCCCACGTTAGCCAGTTTAAATACTATTCCAAGACCTAAACCTGGTATGCTAATAAAAGTGACCAGTTCGATCCCTGCCGAAAATAAACCAAAAATAGACCGCATCATCAGCCTAGACCTAATGAGAGGCTGGTTTTTGGTGATAATCATACTTGATCATTTATGTTATTTCCCAAACGGTCTAGTATTTATCAGTGGTGACAGCCGACTATACGTCACTGCTGCGGAAGGATTTTTTATAATTTCTGGACTTGTACTTGGTATTGTACGTGGCGCAAAACTCATAGACCGCCCGTTTAAGTATGCGTCCAGATTGATCTGGAAGCGCAGTTTTATGCTTTATGTAACTAGTGTTATCATCACCATGCTATCAATCATGATCGGCTGGCAGTTCATCGGCAACGACGGTGTCAAATCACCGCTACCTCTACCTGAGGGCAATGTATTCAACTTATTTTGGGACATAATCACCCTGCGCGAGTTCTATGGCTGGGCTGACTACCTGAGGTTATATGCAATATTTCTAGCCCTATCACCAAGCGTGCTCTGGCTACTACGTCATGGAAAATGGTACATCGCCCTAGCTACTAGTGCTGCTGTTTGGATACTAACGCCAACGCCCGTTACTGAACTTGAACTAACTCAGCCATTTACCTGGCAGTTTATCTTCTTTATCGCATTTATATTCGGCTTTCATTTACCGCAAATAAAATTGTGGTGGAACAATTTATCACCAAAGACCCAGCGCTACACAAAATCAACAATTTTTGGCCTATTTCTAATCACCTTCACCGCCAATGTTTACGCTGAGTTCTTCGCGCCAGCCCTAAATGACGAGCTTTCTACTATCGTCAACAACCTTCGCCCTGAACTATCAGTATTCTTTGACAAACTAGCCCTAACCCCAGCCCGTCTCGCGATGTCACTAATTTGGTTCAGTGGCTTTTTCATGATATTTCGCCGCTTTGAGAAAAAAATCAAGCAATACTTCGGCTGGCTACTTATACCATTTGGCACTAACTCACTTTATGTTTACTCAATCCATGCTTTCGTCATCATGGGTATGCACCTAATAATCAACCCTCAGTATGGCACGCCCGCTAACTATTTCAATTCATTTGAACGTCTGGTAGAGATTCCTCAAAACCTCGCGCTATCGATTTTGGTAATTGCAATTATTTATTTAGCGGTACGAACCAAATTTTTGATGAAAATTATTCCGCGCTAAACTTGGTGATTTTTAGCGGCGATAAATCGATCGTTTCAGCCTCGCGATAGCGACCTGACAGACTAGCTTTCATGTCGCTATAGTAGACGTTATAAATATTTTTTGCGTGGGTAAATGCTTTTTTCGTGTCGGCAATTTTTCTGCTACTGCCATCTAGCGGAGCATAGCCGCCGCCAAGATGTTCATCACTGCTAACAAAGTATATTTGGCAATTCGGTAGATAGTAGTCTAGCTCAATTGCCACATAAGGATCAGCAGCCAATACCACATCATTTTCACTACATTTAACCATAGAAGCAACAGGGTTAACGTTTGGCTTTTGCATACGCTGAAAGTTATAATTGCCAACCTGACTGAGGTTAGTTGACCCGACCGCCAGAACTACCAGCAGAACTAACGGTGAGGCTATTCGCCAAACCTCACGACTCTCACGTTCGGTCGACAGCGCGAGACTAGCTCCCGCAAGCATAGCTAAGCCAATCGCAACGTGCGCCAAGTAACGCTCAACATACATTGATTTCACCAAAGATATCAGCATCAACACTGCTATCGGTACAACAATGTAGCAGACTAACAATAACAAAATACCACGATTTATTTTCTTTATATGAAGAGATTTGTTAATCGCACGCGTAGCCAAGAAAATTACCCCAACAACCAGCACTGAAGCAATTACGCCCAATTGCCAAAGTGGCTGATAGATCGTATTAAACGAAATAACACCAACTAGCTGCTCGAGATTCATTGGCTGTCCAATTGGTGCGAGTGCGCCATTGCCAACCTGCTTCAAAAATGACGACAGCCAAGGGAGAAACAGTAACAGACTAAACGCATAGGCCCCTATCCAGCGGCACTCTTTCCATGAAGACTTACGCAACCTACCAGCATCCATCGCGACTAGCCAGACCAGATGAGCCAGCCACAAAAGTGCCAGGTAGTATAGCGTATACATACCGAGAGCCACTAACGCTCCGTAGATAAGCCAGTCAGTCCACCGTTTGCTAGAGTGTGCCCGCACCAACATCGCCGTCGCTACCACGCCGATCAGCGACGCCATGGCATACATACGAATTTCAAAACCATAGCGCATCAGAAGCGGCGTCAAAAGTAGCGTCAACAGTACATAAACTGCTGTCCGCGCGTTAAAGTACTTCTTAATAAAACCACCCGCTACGGCGATTGAAGCTCCATAAAAAATCACGCTTAGCGAACGTAGCGCCAGCTCTCCCCAACCAAAAAGACACGCCCAGGCTTTTAGAAACAGATAGTAAAGTGGTGGATGGGTGTCAAGAGCCGTCAACCTAATTGCCTCACCCACCGACTGCTTAGCTACCATTATCGAATATGCTTCATCAAACCAAACGCTCTGCCTGAGGCCAATCCACAAACTAATAGCCATCGCAGCTATAGGCACGGCGACTATCAACCACCTATAGACCCTATCGTAGTCATTCTTATACTTCCAAAATAACATTTTCATGCATTTGATTGTATTACGACTAGGAAAATCACGCAAAATGCTATATAATAGTCATGCACCTATCGGGGTGTGGCGCAGTTGATAGCGCGCGCGGTTTGGGACCGTGAGGTCGAAGGTTTGAGTCCTTTCACCCCGACCAAAGTAAAAGACTGGCTCTAGCGCCAGTCTTTTACTTTGGCTTGATCGATAAAACATCAACCCGCTTTTACCTTTTACCAGTATAACTCTTTAAGTTAACATAAGTGATATGATATAAGTATGAGTTATCAAAAAACCGTCTCTCGCAGTGCTAAGGTTGCAAATATCTTTGGCGCCCTTGGGTATATGTCGATTATCGTCCAGTGGGCATGGTCAATACTTATCATTGCCTATCCGTTTCTGACGTCCGACGAATTAGCATCATGGATATCTCAAAAAACCGCCTCGACACCAGAGCCAACCGAGCTAGGCATGTTTACACCAGCTGTGACGGTTATAGCAATCGCCGTTACTTTGTTTGTCATGGCAACAACCATCATACTGGTCGCTCGACTGCCAAAAAAGATTGGTCGACAAGGTGCAAGGGTAACTCACGCTACCGCCCATAAACTAGTTCCAACAATCACCCGTCATCAGCCACTCAGTAAAAAACAGCGACGGATCATCTCCTACCGACTAACACTTACCATTAAATTAGCATTGGTTATCGCACCGCTACTCATGCTCGGTTTCGCAGCGCCTATTTCAACTCTCACTCTCGATATTATTTGGGCAGTTGGTCTATTTTGCGCCAGCTGTTCGATAATCTACTTTATAATCCAGCAACTTATAGCCCGTATTCGTGGCATAAAACGCGACGCCATCTGGTAAAAGACTTTATGCGTGAGGAGGGGTGATATCAATCTTTCGAGTCTGCTTAGTGCGTGGCAGCGAACTATTTGGCTCGAAATAATACATTAGAAGCGTACCAAATGGCATCTCAACCTCGGCCATATCACACTCATCAATACCCTCAAGATGCTTCATCAAAGCACGGATTGAGTTTCCGTGAGCGACCAACAACATGTTCTCTCCGGCCTGAAGCCTCGGCAAAATCTCAGCTTCAAAATACGGCACAACACGCCCATGAACCGCCTTGAGAGTTTCGCCACCTGGCACTGGGTAATCCCACCCTCGACGGATGCCATTAAACGCCTCTTCGCCAATCTCATCTTTGACTTCCCATTTATTTTTACCTGTCAGATCACCATAATCTCGCTCGTTCAGCGCTGGATGATGCTTGATCGATTTATCATTAACGGTTACATCAGCCAACTTACCTTTGATAATCCCAGCAAGTGTTTGCTTAGTGCGTTTTAGATCTGAGGTATAAGCGCCATCAAAATCAATATCACGAAGCAATTCTCCAAGCATAGTCGACTCATGTGCACCTTTTTCAGTCAGATTAACATCCGTAAGTCCCGTCCACTTCCCAAGCAAGTTCCATTCACTCTCAGCGTGTCGGCTAATAACCAATAATCCTCTGTGTGATTTCTTTTCTGTCATAGTTCTAGTATGCACCGATTTGCATACAAGTTCAAATCAGGGTTACAATATAAAGGTATGCAAAATTTTTCTATATCATCTATCAAAGCACGACAAATCTTAGACTCACGCGGCAACCCAACGGTTGAAGCTGACGTCATTCTCGCTGACGGAACCCTCGGACGAGCCGCTGTTCCTAGTGGCGCAAGTACGGGCTCAGGCGAGGCGCTTGAGCTACGCGATGGCGATAATTCATGGGGCGGCAAATCTGTTTACACCGCCGTAAAAAACGTCAACACCATCATCGCCCCTACACTCATTGGCAAAGATGCCAGCAGCCAACGTGAAGTCGATGAGGCGATGTTTGCGCTAGACGGAACTGACAATAAATCTAATTTAGGCGCAAATGCGATCCTCAGTGTTAGTCTCGCCGTAGCAAAAGCCGTTGCCGTGTCCAAGAAGCAACCGCTCTGGAAATATATCGCTGAAATGACAGAAAGCCACGCTACCCTGCCACTACCTATGATGAACGTCATGAATGGTGGCGCGCACGCAGGATTTGCCACTGACATACAGGAGTTTATGATCATCTGTAAGGGTGCTGACACAATCGAAAAAGCGCTTCAAATGGGTACAGAAGTATTTCACGCTCTTGCAAAAGTTCTAAAAAGCAAAGATTACCCAACAACGGTTGGCGATGAAGGTGGATTTGCACCGCGAGTTCATAACGGTAACCGCGAACCGCTTGAACTGCTAACCGAAGCAATTACTGCAGCTGGCTATAAGCCTGGCGTCGATATCGTATTTGCCCTTGACGCTGCATCAAGTGAGTTCTACGAGAACGGCAAATATCGACTCAAGTGCGAAAACCGCGAACTAACAAGCGCTGAAATGGTTGACTGGCTCGAAAACCTCGTCAACGAGTTCCCGATCGTTAGCATCGAGGATGGACTAGCCGAAGACGACTGGGACGGCTGGAAGTTGCTCCAGGAGCGTATCGGCGAGCGTGTCCAGCTCGTAGGCGATGACTTGCTTGTCACAAATACGAGGCTCCTTCAGCGAGGCATCGATGAGAAAGCAGCTAACGCAATTCTTATTAAGCCAAATCAAATTGGCTCACTCACCGAGACAATCCAAGCCGTTAAAATGGCGCAATCAGCAGGCTGGAACACGGTCATGAGTCATCGATCAGGAGAAACCGAAGATGTCACAATTAGCCACCTCGCCGTTGGTCTTGGCTGCGGACAGATCAAAACTGGCTCACTCTCACGCACTGATCGCGTTGCCAAGTATAATGAGCTACTACGCATCTCAGAGGATACGCCCCTCACTCTAGCGACTCCGTTCACAAGCTAGAGAAACTGTTTCTCTAGCTACTTAGGCAATCGGCACAGGCAAAACAATACGCTTTTGTCTGTGCTATAATGTTAGGAAATTAAGTGGGGTATACGTGTGCTAGTTATCAAACAAAAACGATCAAGACATACGGCGCTATCGCGAATTATTGTATCGGTCGCAATTCTTTTGGTCGGTGGAGGGCTGTATTTACTTTCGATCATCTCTGCTCCAGCCATCGCTCCCATTATCGCCACAAAACCAATTGAAGTAAAAACACTGCCTGCGCCCGTCGAAAAGAATAATCGACTAGTTATCCCAAAAATTGGCGTCAATATTGATTACGCACCAGGCGAAGAGTCGCTTGACCGCGGCGCCCAGTGGCGCTACCCAGAAAGAGGAAATCCCGCCGTCGGAGGCAACTTTATCATCGCAGCACATCGCTTCAGCATTCAACCAACTCCCACTAGCACTATCGAGAAATCGCCATTTTATCATATCGACAAGTTAGCCCTAGGAGATAAAGTGATCATTGACTACCTGGGAGTGCGCTACGGGTACGAAATTGACCGTATATTTGAAGTAGAGCCTACGCAAACCGAGGTTGAAGAATCCAGCGATACCGCAAAACTGACACTATATACCTGCGAGCTAAGTGGCGCTCAAGGGAAACGAGCTGTTCTCACCGCAAAACCACTCGGAAAAGTCGCTCTCTAGACCCAGGTTACGATCTAGTAGCTGTCACCAAATCGCTGTTCGTTGTAGCCTCCCAAAAAATCTTTTGCCCAAAGCGCAACCGACTGCGAGTATCGCCGATCCTTCTCCAAGATTTGAGACTTAGAAACAAAATCATAAGCTTCTATTTCCTTGCCATCTAGTTTTAGTAGCAGTTTCTGATCTGGACTGATGCTCCCCGCAAAGATAAATTGGTAGGTAATTGCTATTTCACTCACACGGTTGACGACAAATCGAAATATCAGATTATCAGGATTCAGTACAACGCCAACCTCCTCGCTACACTCTCTCACCGCCGCCATGAGTGGCGTTTCCCCGACATCAACTATTCCGCCAGGAAATGACCAATAGTCTTTGTAGGTAGCCTTGACGACTAGAACATTACCCTCTACGTCCTCTAGGACAACACCCGCACTCGAGGCTCTCAAGTCCAGTTTCTTGAGAAGTCTCTTAAAACGACGCTGACGAATCGCTTCTTTATTTAGCAAATTCAATCGCACGCGTTTCACGGATTACATTTACCTTAATCGTACCTGGATACTGCATCGTGCTTTCGATCTTTGTCGCAATATCGCGGGCCAGCTTAATCGCTGAAAGATCATCAACATTCTCGGGTCGTACAATTACACGCACTTCACGACCCGCACTGATAGCATAAGCCTTATCGATACCCTTGAAGCTTGTCGCGATATTCTCAAGATCACGCATTCTCTCTGCAAAGTTTTCTGCTGATATATTGCGCGCACCTGGACGAGCCGCCGAAATCGCATCACATACACGCACGATCAATGCCTCTGGGGTCGTTGCCTCGATGTCGTCATGGTGTGCTTCAATCGCGTGGACAATCTCATCACTCATACCAGCTTTTCTAGCTAGCTCAGCTCCAATATGGTGGTGTTTTCCTTCTACCTTATGAGTTACTGCCTTACCCATGTCATGGAGCAGAGTGGCAATCTTTGTCACGCGAACGTTAGCGCCAATTTCCTCGGCAATCATCCCTGCCATATGCGCCATTTCAGTGCTATGCATGAGAACGTTCTGACCATAGCTAGTACGATACTTTAACTCTCCCAGTAGCTTCAAAAGCTCTTTTGGAATACCCGTTACACCAACTTCGCGCGCCGCATCCTCACCGGCTCGAACAACTTCTTTCTCAATCTGCTTTTCAGCTTTTGCAAACACCTCCTCGATGCGCCCAGGATGGATTCGTCCGTCTTTCATCAACATTTCAAGCCCAAGCCGTGCGACCTGGCGACGAATAGGATCAAACGAACTCAGCACCACCATACCCGGTGTATCGTCAACGAGAAAGTCAACACCTGTAGCGCGCTGCATCGCTTGGATATTTCTACCCTCTTTACCGATGATGCGACCTTTCATCTCATCATCAGTTAGCTTGACCGCCGTTACAGTCCGCTCCGCGGTCACCTCGCTAGACATACGCTCCATCGCCCCGAGGATAATAAGCTGAGCTCGCTCCTCCGCGTCATCCACCGCCTCTTTCTGAAGTTTTGCGACTAGACCGGTCAAGTCGTTCTTGATATCACGCTCAGTCATCTTCATGAGCTTCTCGGCTGCATCTTTCTTCTTGAGACCAGCTATTTTTTCTAATTTCTCTTGTTGCTTTGCACGGATCTCACGAATCTCACCCTTGAGGGACTCGACTTCATCCTCTTCTTTACGCAGTTTTTCCGAGCGTTTATCGAGCTCGTCGAGTTTTCGATCCAGCGTATTCTCACGATCGGCTAGACGATTCTCGACTTTTTGCATCTCGCGGCGCCTCTCTTGCTCGAGTTTTAGCGCCTCATCTTTAGCCTTTAAGATAATATCACTTGCTTTTGTCTCGGCTCGAGCAACTATCCTCTCGGCATCGTGCTTACTTTTAGTCGTACGTTGCTTGTCGTAAATCAGCTTTCCACCCACGCCAAGAACAATACCAGCACCAGCGGCGATAATCTCTAACACCATATTTATTCCTTTCTCAAGACACCCCAGAACGTGTTCTTCGCCCTGTAATTTATGATCAAAAGTATCTTTGAAATATCGTTCAGTTTATATCAAAATGTCCAGCAATAACTAATGTATATAACGGACTATCATATATTGTATGCCCTTATAGCTACACCTGCAAGTAATTTAAGAAAGCTACTTACGTGGCGCAGTCACATGCGCCTCTCCGCCATATTCTGGCAACACAATCTTATCAGTCTGTCCAGCATTTAGCCGCTCAAGCGCTACTGCTTCCCAATTTTTACCAGTCTCACCCACGATCGGGATTTCGCACGCACTAGCTATCGTATTGAGAACCGTCAGACCAATGCGGAGTCCCGTGTAGCTTCCTGGACCTCGAAATACACCGATACCAGTTAAATCCTGAAATGATCTACTGTGCTCCGCCAAACGATCACGAAGATAGCCAAGCATGTCGCGCGCCAAATTTCGCTCCGCCTTCCATTCGTAGGCCCATCGCTCATCACCATCAATTAAAGTAAGTGACACGGTCATTTCCGAACTATTCCACAGTAGAATCACGACATCTCCTCTAGAATGCGACGACTACGAGGACCTCCTGCCGTCATCGTGACCGATCGAACGTCATCGAGTAGCGAATTGATCCGTAGCCGCAATGTATCGCTAGGCAAAACTCCAGCAACTACTCCACCCCACTCGATAACAGTCACGGTCTTTGGGTCATTAACCGACTCACGCAGCTCAGCGCTCATAATTCCTGGATCTTGCAACCTATAAAAGTCATAATGTGCAAGCACAAGCCCACTCTCGGAAGTATAAACTCGACTGATCGTAAACGTCGGACTCTGGATATCTTCATCAATCCCCATCCCCATAGCTAACCCCTTGGTTAGTGTCGTCTTACCAGCACCGATATCACCAATAAGCTCGATAACCTCACCCCCAGCGCATAATGCGCCAATGTGAGTACCTAGCGTGATCATTGCTTGTGCGTCAGCTACTTCTTGCTCCATTTCTCTATAACTATACCATATTTATCCCTAGCGTTTAGATACTCTATCGGTTACAATAGACGTAAGCAGTATGCGTATTTTAGATGACACGTTGGCCAAGTTACTAGAACGCAACGGGGTGGCCACAGAAGAGCAACTTGCCCCTCTCAGAGAAGAGGCGGCTCGTTCGTCACGATCGCTAAAAGATGTCGTTCTCGGAGAAAAGCTACTTACAGAGGTTGAGCTAACGAAACAGTTTGCCGAATACGCCAATATACCCTATATAGAAATTGATCCGAGAGACATCCCGACCGAAGTGCTCAATCGTATTCCTGAGCGCATTGCTCGCCAGTACAACGCCGTGATATTTCAGATTGACGAAGATGGCCTGGTTCATCTCGCGATGGATGACCCTGACGATGTGCAGGCAACTAGTTTTATCGAGAAAGAGGTCGGCGATAACACTAAAATATATATAGCCCCTCATGAGAACATCCTGCAGTGTCTTGAAAATTACCGTGGAGACGTCAACGAAGAACTCAACCAAGTTATCGACATTCAGCGTGAAGACGACGGTGCCTCTCAGCAGGTATCAGAAGCAGACGTTGCCGAAGATTCGCCAATTGCTCAAACCGTTAATCTTCTCCTCGAATATGCAATTCGCTCTCACGCATCTGACATTCATATCGAGCCAAGAGAAACGTTTGTCCAAATTCGCTACCGTGTAGACGGCGTCCTCAAAGAAGTGAATCAGCTACCACGCAATGTCCTAGGAGCACTTGTGTCGCGTATCAAGATTCTATCCAACCTCAAGATTGACGAACGACGCGTACCACAGGACGGACGCTTCAAAATCAAAGTCGCTGGTAAACAATACGCTCTTCGTGTATCCACTTTGCCAATCGCAGACGGAGAAAAAGTTGTCATGCGTGTTCTCGACGAGTCAAACCAAGCAGTCACTCTGCAAGAGCTCGGCTACTGGGGCCACTCCCTGTCTATAATCAACAATGCAATCGCGGAGCCAAACGGCATGATCCTTGTCACAGGACCAACTGGTAGCGGTAAGTCAACCTCTCTATTTTCGATCCTAACAATGCTCAATACTCCTGATGTAAATATCTCAACAATTGAAGACCCAGTTGAGTATAAGATCCCTGGAGTCAATCAAACTCAGACAAATGCAAAAGCAGGCATGACCTTTGCGAATGGTCTGCGCGCCCTACTCCGTCAAGACCCAAATATCATTATGGTGGGAGAGATCCGTGATGGCGAGACCGCAAACCTCGGTGTTCAGGCCGCCCTAACCGGACACCTTGTTTTTAGCACTCTCCACACCAATAATGCTGCGACCTGTCTTCCACGTCTTTTGGACATGGGAATCGAACCATTTCTGATCGCTAGTACCGTCAAAGCCGTAGTTGGTCAGCGTCTCGTCCGGCGACTCTGCATGACATGTCGCCAGCAATATGCACCAGACCAAACTGAAATCAACGAAATAGTTAAGCTATTCAATCTTCCCGAGGGCAAAGGATTTGACCATATCCATATGCTAGAGCAGCAGGCGATGGAACAACGCGTCGGTGGCGACACCCCTCCCGGTACAAACGAGGCAACTATCGTCTCCCTGTGGCGTGCTAATCCTGAAGGTTGCGGCGAGTGCAATCATACCGGCTACAAAGGGCGAGTTGGTATATATGAGGTGTTGGGTATCAGCGTACCTATACAGAAAATGATCACTGCAAATGCGACCAGCAACCAAATCCAAGATCAAGCTGTCTCCGAGGGCATGACAACAATGCAAACTGACGGACTCGTTAAAACACTACGGGGCAACACAACACTTGAAGAAGTATTAAGGGTAACACGCGAGTAATTTTATGCCAAACTTTTTATACACCGCAACCAATGCACAAGGAAAAACTGTCACGGGTTCACTTGAGGCCAATGACCGTAGTGGCGCAATTGCATCACTCAAAAAACAAAATCTCAACCCCATCAATATCAAGGAGGGCTCAGATAAAAAATCCCTCGCTTCGTTCAACCTGCTGGGCGGAAGCCGGATAAAGAACGATGACCTCGTGATGTTTACTCGCCAACTAAGCGCTATGGTATCAGCCGGTGTCCCCCTGCTCCGCGCATTAAGCTCGCAGCACGATCACACCGATAGTCCAGCCCTCAAAAAAGTCCTGGCCGGCGCAATCAAAGATGTTGAAGGCGGCTCTCAACTAGCCGACGCTCTGAGTAAATATCCCAATGCCTTTAACGACGTATATATAAACATGGTACGCGCCGGAGAAGCCGCTGGTATTCTTGACGATATCCTCAAACGATTAGCGATGCAACAAGAAAAAAACGCCTCCATGCGCAAAAAAATCAAAAGCGCCATGACGTACCCAACTGTCCTACTGGTCATTACAGTTCTTGCCTTTTTTGGGCTGATGATTTTTGTTATTCCTCAGATTGGAAAGATACTCAAAGATCTTGGCGGTCCTGATGCCGAGCTTCCAATACTAACCCAGGCAATGCTTGGTATTAGTGACTTTATGCTAAAATACGGCTTATTTATCCTCCCAGTAGTTATCGCCGGCATCGTGTTCTTCGTGCGCTGGCTCAAAACTCCTGCTGGAAAGAAGATATTTCATACCGTAGTACTCAAAATCCCAATGATCCAGCCAATCGTTCAAAAAGTAGCTATCGCTCGATTTGCTCGCACTTTCTCGGCACTAATGGGAGCAGGAGTCGCCGTCCTTGAAGCTTTAAACGTCACTGCACGCGCCGTTGGTAACGTAGTCTACGAACAGACGCTCGTTGACGCCGCTGAGCAAGTCAAAAACGGAAAAACTCTTTCAGGAGTCATCGAAAAAAATGACTTATTTCCACCAATTGTCGCACAAATGCTGTCAGTTGGAGAAGAAACCGGTCAGACCGATACCGTCCTCGTCAAGGTCGCTGACTTTTACGAAGAAGAGGTCAATGTTGCAATCGATGGTATCAGCTCAATTATCGAACCAGTCATGATTCTAGTTATGGGTAGTATGGTAGGTCTTATTGCAGCAAGCGTGATGGGACCAATCGCAAACCTAGCGCAAAGCATCAAAGGTTAAATTTTCTATGGCAGTATCTAATACGCTCATGCTATACTGTTAGTAGAGAAAAATGATCGTGGGCATCTATGTCAAAATTATTCTATAAAGACAAACCGTTTATTGGCCTTGACATCAGTCAGACTGGTATAAAAGTGATGTCAATCGACCCGAAGCGATGGCTGGTTATTGGGTATGGTTCACTCGACCTCGACCCCGCTAAAGTCCAGGTGTCACTTGATAACCCCGAGGACACTTACCTTACAGAGAGTCTCACCTCACTCCTCCAAAAAAATATCGTCGGCACACTGAGATCAGATCACGTTATCGTTGGACTGCCAACAGGCAAGACATTCTCCCGAACATTTACAGTCCCGGTAACTGAGGAAAAACACATCGACAATGCCGTTGAGATTGAGGTTGATCAGTACATCCCTATCCCTCTCGGATCTCTTTACGTTGATCACGAAATTATCGAACGGACAAAGGAGGAGCTGACTGTTATCATGTCAGCCGTGCCACAGACTCTAGTTGACACCTGTCTCCAGGCGGTCAGAAGCGCAGGTCTCACGCCAATCATCGCTGAACCGAGCATCAATGCGGTCGCTCGCGTCATAGAAGCAACCGAAGAGGGGCACCTATCAACAGTTATCGTCGATATTGGCGCTGCCAATACCGATATTGCCGTACTCGATAAAGGAGCTATCCGAATTACAAGTAGTGTCGGCATCGGTGGCAACACATTCACAATTGACATTGCAAAGAAGCTCAACATTGCTCTTGAAAATGCTCATCAGTACAAAGTCCTAAACGGACTCAACTCTGGACCACGACAAGCAAAAATATCGGCAGCAATGCGACCAAGCCTTGAGCGTATTGTCACGGAAATTCGTAAGGTTATCCGATACTACAACGAGCGGCTAGTCGATAATCGCAAAATTGAGCAGATCCTAATTGTCGGTGGTGGTGCAAACGTCCCAGGTATCGGTGAGTTCTTTACAAATGAGCTAGTTATGCCAGCTCGAGTTGCTAGCCCGTGGCAGAAACTTGATTTCGGCAACCTGCCAGAACCAAACAAGCAATTTCGGCCTCGTTACATAACCGTGGCGGGTCTTGCATGCGTTACACCAGAGGAGGTATGGAAATGATCAACCTCATGCCTAGCAACGACCGTCGTCAGCTAACCGCGGCTCGCACAAACACCCTGCTCCTTAGGTACGTCATCCTCATGGGAGTATTTGCCGCTCTTTTGGTGATGGAACTTGTCGCCGTTTACTTCATCGTCAGCATAGGTAGAGCCAATAATGAGCAGACCATCCGCGAGAACGAGACAAAAACCGCCCAATATAATGATGTCAAGCAACAAGCTACCCTATTTCGCTCAAACCTAGCCACAGCTAAGTACATACTCGATAAACAAGTGCCGTATACAACACTGATGCTTGCACTTGCGAACAACCTTCCAGAAGGGGCTATTCTGGATAAGCTATCAATTGACCCAGCAACTTTTGATACACCGACCACGCTCGGCGTCAAAACCGTCTCATACGACCGCGCCGTCCAGATCAAAAACGCTCTACAAAACGCGAAAGTTAACGGTGTCCCCTTGTTTAGCTCAGTAAGCTTCCAGTCAGTCTCTGCCGGCGAGAAAGACACCTCCGCACATCCATACACCGCGGTCTATAACGTAACCTACTCAAAAAAGGTCCTTGCGCATGAAAAATAAACGCCTAACCCCCGTACACCTTCGAATTATTCTTGCGATACTTCTAATTTTGATATTTGCTGGTGCGATAGGTATATTTATGTTTGGGTATAGCCAGATCAAAACACACATTGCGTCCGCCCAAGAGGTAGCAGCAAAAGCTCAGGCTAGTCAATCAAGCCTAGAAAATCTTCGAGCAACCAAGAAAATCCTAGAAGAGAACAAATCAACCGTATCGCGTGCAGACCATCTCGTATCCGAGAGCAAAAGCTATGTGTATCAAGATCAAATAATCAATGATATCAACCGACACGCTTCTGAGGCCGGGTTATCGATCAGCAATATTACGTTTACCGACACAAAAACCACCCAGGTCGGCAAATCATCCTCATCTTCAACGCAAACTCAAGCCAAAACAGCCAATACAGGTACAGCGCCAACAGGCGTCAAATCAATGACTGCAACCGTCTCTCTCAAAAACCCTGTTAACTACGACGCCATGCTCAACTTTGTTCACCTCCTCGAAGATAGCCTATTTAGAGTGCAGGTATCTCAGATCGGCCTTTCTCGCAATACTGACGCAGACAAAGCCGGCACAGTATCAAGTGATATTCTAACCATAGAGGTGTACGTACGATAATGAAAGTAGATCTTAGCATAAGCCAATTCACAAAGTCGATCTCGCGCGCCCTTCACCGCTACCATGTTGTTATATTCGCTTTGGTGGTAATGGGTAGCCTATCATTTGCAACATATAAACTCTACCAAGCCTCCACTAGCGCCCCAGCAACGTCTGAGCAAAAAACCGAGCCCGTAGGATTTGATAAACAGACAATCGAAAAGGTAAATAAGCTTCGCGCCAGCGGAGAAGCCGGCAAACCACTCACCAAACCTACCGGAAGGACAAACCCATTCCAGTAGGAGCATTGGCTTTTTATGATTTTATTAGGATCGTCACTAATCAACACTCCAGTTATGGGCATCCAAACTGGCGGAGAACTCGCCCGAACAAAACGTGCAATTATCGACCCTGCCAAACTTACCGTTATCGCCTACGAGCTAGAAGGACCTCTCGTTGGAAAGCAAGCCAAGCTTATCAGGATTGCAGATGTCAGAGAACTAAGTGACATCGGTATGATTGTCGACTCAAGCGACGAGTTTGTCGAACCTGATGACGTCGTCAAACTCAAGGAGCTTTATGATCTAGACTTCAAGCTACTAGGCATGCCCGTTACCAACGAACGACGCCAAAAACTCGGCAAAGTTATTGATTTTACAATTGAAACAGCTGGTTTTGTTGTTCAACAGCTCACGATTCGTCGTCCGCTATTTCGCAGCCTAAACGATACTGAGCTACTAATTCATCGGTCACAGATTATCGAAATAAACAACGACGCAATAGTCGTACATAGCGAAGCAAAAGCGCCAGAACCCGAACTCCATGAAGTAGTCGGAAGTTACGTCAATCCATTCCGAAAGTCAAAACCAGCTACCGAAAATAGAGAATAAATGGCAATCAAAAAACCTATTCCGCACTCAGCGCTCGTTTGACGTCGTCATAAGTAAATCCTTGGCGCACTAGATAGGCTATAAACTTTTGCTCATCATCGGCGTACTTACGCCGTTTTTTAGCGATAATTTTTTGCAATTCCTCATCGTCAGAGCGAATATTCTCCGCGATTAACCGTTCAACTATATCGTTTTCAATCCCTTTCTGCACTAATTCTAGTTTTAAACGTCTGACGCTAGTACCTTTCTGCAAAAATCGGTGACCAAGCCAAAAACGAGCAAATTTTTCATCATCGAGGTACTTTTTATCGATTAGACGCGCCAGCACTCGCTCGGCAATTTCTGTTTTCACACCTGGACGCTCAATAATTTTACCCGTCTCCGGCAAGCGTTTCTTGGTCGACCGAGTTTTACGCCACAGATAATCGCGCATCTCTCGGATAGAACGCGGTCTAGCCAAACAATACTCCATAGCCCGGGCGTAGAGCTTACCAAACTGACTCTCGGCCTCCAGTGCCATTAGTTCTTTGTCTGTACACTCTTGGCCAATCTTTAACCCCAACTCACCTACCTGAAATACATCGAGACTAAACCGATATTTACCATCAACACTCACATTGACGCGATTTTTATCACGAGTCTGGAGAGAAATATCAGTTATTTTCATTACACGAGTCACGGCTCCTCCCATTTTCATCCAACGCTATACTATCAAGATAATCCGTTATCTGGGGCAGCTCTCTCAGTCCCGACTCCAATCCAAAATGCTGTCCGTCATGGACTGCTACGAATTCTGCACCTACCTTATCGGCAAACTCCCTAGCGTCATCATAAGAGCAGTATGGGTCGTTGTCGCTATGGATAAATAGTATCCGTCTTGCGCCACGACGAATCTTCTCAGCATCAAAACCAACCTCAGGCCACAAATTATCAAACTGACCTGGCTCATATTGATTCGTACCGATTGTCAAACGCTCATTCAAGAACGCGCTAACTAGAATTGCCGTCTCAACTACTGGTATATCATTCGACTGGAGCAGATTCAAAACTGTCGTCGCACCAGAAGAATGTCCGACCAAAAGGTTATCTGCAAAATCCCAACCTTGATGCGTCAAAAAATGATGATATTCTCGCCTATCTGGCGTGTGGCAGTTTGGCAACTGTGGCTCAAAAATTTTGTAACCTCGCGCCTCTAGCCAAGTACTTAGCCAACCAAACCAGTGCTCTCCTAGCTCACCATCAGTGCCATGAAGCAAAACAGCTCTTTTCATACAGTAAGCATCTTTTGGATTGCCCGTTTATAAGGCTCCGATAGATTATCAAGCGCCAAAGCCTCGTCAACAGTGAACTTTTTGAATTCAGCCCTACCCACCTCGCCTTCAGATTCAAACCCACCGACCACCTGACCAGCATCACCGACAAACGTCACGATACCGATATGCGTTGTCTTCCCAAAATCCTTTTCCCAAATATATACATCAACAAGACGCGGTGACAATAACTCAATACCGATCTCCTCGGCAACCTCACGCACGACTGTCTGTTCTGGCTGCTCCACCTCATCAAGTCGACCGCCTGGCAGTTCCCAATCTCCGCGCTCATTTTTTCGCAACCAGATCTTTTCGCCATCGCGCACAATCGCCTTACACGAAAGCGTGACGGCCAGATTTCCCCAGCCGTCACGTAGCGTTACCCGCTCAGACACTAAGCCTCTTTCTCCTTTTGATCACCCGCCTCTTCGCCCTTAACCTTAGCACGAACCTTGGCATCAATTTCAGCAAGAACCTCTGGATTATCCTTTAGATATTTCTTGGTAGATTCTCGGCCCTGACCGATCTTTGCGTCGTTATAGTCAAACCAAGCGCCAGACTTACCAACAACACCATACTGAACTGCTAGATCAAGTACATCACCGGTCTTTGAGATTCCTTCGTTATACATAATATCAAACTCAGCGACACGGAACGGTGGCGCGATCTTGTTTTTGACGATCTTTACTTTGGTACGATTACCGATGATGTTTTCGCCTTCTTTTATCTGACCAATCCGACGAATATCGGCACGAACACTAGCATAAAACTTGAGGGCATTACCGCCTGTTGTAGTTTCTGGGTTACCGAACATCACCCCAATCTTCATACGAATCTGATTGATAAATATAACTGTGGCTTTTGATTTATTGATAATACCGGTCAGCTTGCGTAGCGCTTGACTCATCAGGCGCGCCTGAAGCCCCATGTGGCTGTCGCCCATATCACCATCAATCTCAGCCTGAGGTACGAGGGCGGCGACTGAGTCAACCACGATCAAATCAACCGCGTTTGAGCGTACTAAAGTTTCACAAATTTCTAGTGCCTGTTCGCCGTTATCTGGCTGACTAACCAGCAGATTGTCCGTATCAACACCAAGCCTCTTGGCGTACGCAGGGTCGAGAGCATGCTCTGCATCAATAAACGCCGCCGTGCCACCTTGCTTCTGAATTTCAGCAATCGCATGAAGCGTTAGAGTTGTTTTACCAGAGCTCTCTGGCCCGTAAATCTCTATAATTCGGCCTTTTGGATAACCTCCACCCAAAGCTATATCGAGACTCAGACTACCCGACGGAAGCAACTCTACGTCCACCTTTTTTGCTTCACCGAGTTTCATAATAGACCCATCACCAAACTGCTTTGTGATCTGGTCCATAGCCAGACCCAATGCCTTGAGCTTCCCTTCGTCGACAGTCGGTTTATCGGCCAATGCTTTAGTGTCAGACTTTTTTGCCATATCGCTCCCTCTCTCGTTTAATTACCCTTATTATACCTCAGTCCTTTATAGTTTGGTATAATGATAAACAAGATGAAGCATAAAGGATTTACCGTCGTCGAGCTACTGATTGTAATCGTTATTCTAGGTGTTGGTGGCTGGCTTTTTTTCAGTGAAAAAGCCCGTATAGACGCGATGCAACGAGACGGTCAGCGCAAGACCGCTATAAACGCCATGTACTACAACCTCGAAGAGGTATTTTATACCAAAAATAACTACTATCCATCATCGATCGACAGCAAAGTATTACGCGCAATGGACCCAGCCTTGTTTACAGATCCAAACAACGTCAAACTCGGAGAATCATCCTCTAACTACCACTATGACCCAACTGGATGTGGAACAGATGGCAAATGTACTGGCTATACCTTAAGAAGTAGTATGGAGCGTGAAGCTGACTACACAAAAACAAACCGTAGTCACTAGCTAGTCATCTTGAACTGTTGTTGACGGCCCTTCAACTGGACGACCATTTTTGAACGCTTCAACAGCGTTATTCAGTATCGCGATTTCTTTCCTAGGATTTGCGACATAATCAAACCGATAGGTCGTCTCCTCGCCCTCAGTGCTTAGCCTAATAGAACCATAGTTTAACAGATGTTGCAGCGGTCCTCGTTGCGAAAAGCTAGCATCCTCAATATTCATTAGACTGACCGTCTGCTCACGTTTAGAAAAGATGCTCATCTGGATCTCCTGAATAACGCTTTCGTTCGTCAGGAAAAATCGGTTGCTTACATACACCCAAATTGCGAGGTAGCCAGCAATAACAAACCCGACAATAAGTGCTACACCCAGAATCACCATCCACTTAAACGAATCAGATGGCAAATTGAATATCGTTGCGACATCTGGATACATAAAAATACCAATCAAAACAAGCGAAACGGCAAGAGTAGTAATCACGAGCGGCGGCATCATGCCGATACCGTGTCGTGGCACCGCGCTAATAACATATTCATGCTCACTGAGGTTGAGCCAAGGAAACTGACGCTTTGAGTCTTCGTGTCGAGCCCGAGCCTCATCAGACACCTCTATCGGCACTGGCTCAGTCGCCCGAGCAACATGGACCACCTGAGAGGGTGCCCCTGCTCCAGCGGGATTGTTAACAGCTGGTGTAACCTGATCTGTCGGAGATGCATATAACGGCCGACCATTTGCATCATATGCTACTGGCTGTTGGGGTTCTATCGTTGGCTGATCATTGTTCATCGTATTGCCCGCGAGTCGCTCGCTCTCCTTTTTGCTCGCATATCGCATGCGTGCGTCAATTATTGACCTTACTCTGTGTTCCCATTTTTTCAGTAATGGCAGCACCATACCTTGTATTATACGACGAAACTATTTAGATTGCGACTTGCCTAGGTGCTTATAAGCTTTTGGCGTAATGACCCTACCCCTTGGCGTCCGCTCAATAAAGCCGATTTGCATCAGATAGGGTTCGTAGAAATCCTCGATAGTAGCCGTTTCATCACCAGTTAACGCCGCAATCGTCGTAAGACCAACCGGCCTATCACCATAAGACTCGATTATGCGATTTAACAGATGGCGGTCAGCTGGATCAAGCCCCAAATCGTCAACCTCGAGCATTTTAAGCGCGCTGATTGTCGTTGTCGAATCAATGATGCCGTCTCCATTAACATCCGCATAATCACGCACACGTTTTAGTAAACGATTAGCGATACGTGGCGTCAGTCGGGCTCGCGTGCTGAGCAATTCGGCGGCCTTATCATCAATTTTGCTGTCCAGGATATTAGCTGAGCGCGTCACGATACGAGCAATTTCTTCGGGCGTATAAAATTCTAGGCGATAGATATGCCCAAAGCGATCCCTCAAAGGCGCCGCTAAACTACCTGTTCTAGTCGTCGCACCAATCACTGTAAATTTCGGAAGATCAAGTCGCACACTTCGTGCCGCTGGACCTTTACCAATTACGATGTCTAGCTTGAAATCCTCCATCGCCGAATAAAGTACTTCCTCGACAGCACGGCTTAATCTATGAATCTCATCGATAAATAGTACATCCCCATCCTGTAGGTTTGTGAGAATACTAGCTAGATCACCAGCTCGCTCAATCGCAGGCCCCGCCGTAATCCGAAGCCCCGCCCCCATCTCATTAGCGATCACACTCGCCATAGTCGTCTTGCCTAGACCTGGTGGCCCATATAATAAAACATGGTCAATCGGCTCACCGCGTTTTTTTGCCGCATCGATACTTAGCTTGAGATTCCTCTTGAGCCGTTCCTGACCAACATAGTCTTGGAAATTTTGCGGACGCAAACTAACTTCAATTCGCTGCTCTTCGCTATCGTCATCATGGGCACTAGTATCTACGATCCGTTCAATTGCCATAGCTATATTGTATCAGGAATGAATTATCTATCCCTCGAGACGCTCCTGAATAAGCTCTAGCGTCGAACGCCCCCTGATCATTCATCAATGCAATTCGCCAACCCGTGCCTACCGTCTCGTTGTCAAACAGAGTCACGTCATCGTTATCGGGTTGATTGATAATATTACAGATACTACACTCAGGATTTATCACATTACCTCGCTTTTAGGGCCTCACGTACACGCTCACTCGTTGACAATCTTGGATCAACATGCGCTAGGGCTTTTGTTGCATCGTTTAGGGTATATCCGAGAGCAATCAGCGCTTCAAGCGCCTCATCACTAACATTAAGCTCGGTCTGTACACCGTCACTCTCACGACGATATACAATTGGCATCCCAACCTTGTCTGACAAATCAACCACTACACGCTCAGCTGTCTTCTTGCCGACTCCCGAAGCTTTTGCGAGGTACGCGCTGTCAGAGTTTGCAATTGCGTTACGTACATGTTCTGCTTCACCCAAACTCAAGATCGCCAGCGCCGCTTTTGGTCCCACCCCCTGCACAGTTATCAACATTTCAAATAGTTTCTTTGCCGCCAAACTAGAAAAACCAAACAGCTCCTGGGACTGCTCACGAATATGGTGATAAGTGTAAAACTTAACCTCATCACCCAATTTAACTACGTCAAAATCACCCGCTGTCGTATTGATTTCGTAGCCAATACCCATCACGTCGACAATCACTGCTCCGCCAAATTTTTCCGCCACCGTTCCAGAGATATGTGCAATCATATCTCTATTATCTCATATATCAGCCCAGGTTATGGATTTGTCGCAGATTTTTCGCAGTTTGTAATATTTTTTGTGTATCGAACCCCGTCTATTTGCGACGCCGCAACCATCACTATTTGCCCAGTCGTCGTATCGCAAGCTTGCACCTGACTTCCTGTTGACGGTGGCTGACAGTTTTCGGTATCAGTTGAATGCTTAGTACTATTGAAGTCTGGCTTATTGATTGTGATGATTTTACCCGTTGACAGCTCACACACCTGCTGGGTTGGTGGTTTACAGTTTGCCGTGTCCTTGCTCTGAGTTGTACTATCAAATTTCGCCTCGTCTATCGAAATCACCTCACCCTTTTCAATATCACAGACACTAATCATCGTCGGCTCGGCCTCACAACTATTGGTCGGGAAAGCGCCCGTCATAAAGAACTCGTTATATGTATTTGGACCTGATTTACTTGCGAGGCCACCATTTGTCGTACAGACCGCCTTCTGCACGATGCTACTCGGCATCGAGAATTGAACATTTTTTCGCCCCTGCAAAAGCTTCGTCATCGTATTGCGCCAAATTGGACCCGCCATATCGCTACCCCCACTCTTCATGGCGGTATTGTCATTGTTTCCAACCCAAACCCCAATAACATACTCTGGGTTGTAGCCGATCGTCCACGCATCTCGGCTGTCATTTGTCGTACCCGTTTTCACGGCAACTGTACGTCCTGAAACATTTAGGCTCGAACCAAACACTCGGCTTCGGGTTGCATTATCACTCAAGATATTAGAGATCAAGTACGCCCCCTCTTTGCTGATCGCTTGACGGCTATTGTGAGTGGCTGTGAAGATGTTTTTGTCAAACTTATCTTTAATTTGCTTCACCAAACCAACATCATACTGCCGACCTTCATTAGCAAATGCGGCATATGCATTAACCATTTTCTGAAGCGGAACCTCGCTCGACCCAAGGGCTAACGTCAGGTCGTAATCTTTAGAAGAATCTAGACCAATACCGAGATTATTTGCAGCCGTAACCGTCTTTTTGATTCCATACTTTTGAATCAGATGTAGACTTGGGATGTTAAGTGACCAGCTAAGCGACTGACGTACCGTCACTTGCCCTCCACGACTAGCTTCGCGACGATCAGCGTCACGCGGTATATAGCCACCGCCAAAATCCTTCACCTTATCATCGAGCCTAGTTGCCGGGGTGATCACCCCATCGGCTAGCGCATATGAATAGTAAATCGGCTTAAAACTTGATCCAGGCTGACGCGCCGTCGTGGCCATATTTACCTTACCCCACTGCTCATTATTGTAGTCTGCACTACCAACTAGGGCCTTAACATCACCCGTCTTTGGGTCAAGTACGATACCGCTCGCATTACTACCGCCCATCGCGTTGATGTGCTTCATGCCCTTGGTGACACTATCCTCGAGCTTGCTCTGTATATCGAGATCAAGTGTAGTTTTGACACGATAACCAGATCGCATCACTTTTTCGTAGCCATATTTTTTGCTCAGCTCGTTGATCACCATCTCAACAAAATGTGGCGCAGTCTTATTTTCTTTTGATGCTCCAGTGCCATATTTAAGCGCTTCATTATACGCAGCAGTTTTTTCAGCTTCGGTAATATACCCATTATTGACCATTCGTGTCAGCACGGTATTTTGACGCTTCTTTGCATACTCCATGTTGCCACTAATCGGCGAGTAGGCGCTTGGAGCTGGCAGGACACCGATCAGCATTGCACTTTCAGCCAGCGTCAAATCCTTTGGCGCTTTGTTGAAGTACGCCCTAGCCGCATCCTCTATCCCAAAAGCATTCTCGCCGAAATAAACCGAGTTTAGGTACATACCCAGAATATCGTCCTTTGAGTAATTCTGCTCCACCGCGATCGCCATAAATAACTCTTGGTATTTGCGCAAATAACTCTGTTCGTCAGTAAGTAGCGTATTTTTGACCAACTGCTGGGTCAATGTCGACCCACCGCCGGTCCTGGTCACCAACGCCCGTGCGATACTGATCAAATTAAATCCGCCGTGTTTATAAAAATCCTTATCCTCACCAGCAATCAAAGCTTTTTTCGCATAGTCAGAGATCTGATCAAGCGGTACGCGCTTGCGATGCTCGGCCCGACCAATTGAATAATAAGGTTTGTCGTTGACGTCCGTTAGGGCAATACCCGTATTATTACGGTTCATCAACCGTTCGGGGTCTCGAATATCGTTAACAAGCATAAAATAGGTAATCAGCGGAGTCAGAATCAAAAACGCCAGAATCGGTGTAGCAATTATCGCGATCTTTTTCTTTCTTGATAGATTTCTAAACCAAGCAAATTTACCAGTTTTCATAGGGCGGCTACGCGGAGTTGATCGTGATATGCGAGCAATATTTGCATAACGATCCATGCGAGCCGGCTGGGTATTCTTTTTTACCATACGTTTATCATTATAACGCTATTTTTGTTATTGTCCGCGCAAAGCAAACGCACACATAATCGCCGCCGCAAGCGCGTCAGCGCAGTCATCTGGCTTCGGCACTTCCGATAGTCCAAGCTGAATCCGCACCATCTCCTGTACTTGCGCCTTTTTTGCCGCCCCGTAGCCCGCCACCGCTTGCTTTATCTCGTTTGGTGTATATTCCTCGATCCGAAGCTTGGCCTGGCGACCAGTCAACATCGCAACACCGCGCGCCTGCGCGACACTGATTGCTGTTGTGATATTACGACTAAAAAACAGCTTCTCAATTGCCATAACTGTTGGTTTTGTTTCGGCAATAATATCTGTGATGCCCTCATATATTTCCTCTAGCCTCTCTGGCAACGGCGTATGAGCAGGCGTCCGAATCACCCCCGCTGTAACAAGTGTCGTTTTGCCATGAGCTACGTCGATCACCCCAAAACCGAGGATTCCCGTCCCCGGATCAATCCCAATAATCCTCATTGGCGACTTACCCAGTCATCAAGCTTATCGAGATTATCTGTTATCCTGCCTGCCCAAACCTGCACCCCATCTTGACCGATAATTTGCGAAAGCTCTTCCTGAGCATGATCGATTACAAGCCGGCCAAAACGACGCGTTTTATCCGCAAACACCCGCCACTCGTCATCGCTCACCCCTTTTTCTATGCGCATATAATCAAGTCGACGAAAAAACCGCCCATAAGCTGAGCTTGCTAAATATCCAACATCCGCGTAATGCAAAGCCGCCCCAAGCATGCTTGACTTTGGACGTTTATCAACCGTCGTGTCAATGATAGCGCTCGCGACACGATCTGCTAAATAAGTGTCATACTGCCGAATACATAGCCTAGCCAACAAAGCCGACCGCTCCTCGCGCGAACGCCCCACCTCAAGCGGTAGATGATAATCAGCATCATGCCACGCAGCCCCCAAAAGAAGCGCGTCCCTATCCAGCGCATTACCCGCACTTTCAGCCATATCCGCAATCTCGTCCGCATGACCGATGACATCTAGAGCGTGCGACCAATTATGATACGGCATCTCATTACTGTAGTGTTGCTCTGCTCGATCAACTAGCTGAAATACTGTCTGTCTAGGCAATTCACTCATACCTATAGTATAGTTTATCGACGCCCAAACGTCACAATACGCCGTAGCGCTCCGCCGATCTCGCGACGCCACTCCCACACACCATATCCGACTACCGCCAGACCAATTCCGCCGCCCACCAACCAACTCATCAAGGACTGCTGAGACGACTGCTTATAGGGAATTACTGGGTGCGACGCCTTTGGCATACTAGACGACGCCACCTTGCGACAACGATGGGTTACGGGATTACGTTCATAGCCCTCGTCGCAGGGTAGTAGCTCAGCCACTGCGCTCGCAATACTACGACAGCGATTAGTTAGAGGGTTACGTTCTTGCCCCTCCTTACACGGCGCCAAGCTGGGCACTGATTTAGTCACGATCTTTCTACAGCGATTGGTTAGCGGATTACGTTCATAGCCCTCATCACAGGCCGCAAGCGCGCTAATCGCCTCACCGATGTTTCGACACCGCCCCGTCTCCGGGTTTCTATACTTGCCAGCTGGACAATCTTCGGTATCGTGCGGTTTAGAAATCGGCGTGTATGGACTCGGGCCAGCAACAGAAACTGTCGTCGTCCAATCCCATACACCTTGAGGCAGCTTCATCCACGAATACCCCTGCTTGGTAGCGCCTGCACCCTCATACCGAACAACCCCAAACCCATTACCACCCCACCTTGGCTCAAACCAGACATAACCACCACCATTAGCTAGATTGAGCGGTTCACCTGCCCCGTTTAAGTCAACTATTTCATAGCTACGCGGTTGAATAACCGTCTGCTCGCCGAACAAATACGTGCTAGCCTCTGTACGACGCCCACCCGACCCATCATTTCTCAAAGCGTAATCATAAAGACGAATTGGCTGATTACTATTGTTATAAATCTTTACAAAATCATGGCAGTACGTATTGGAAATTTTCTCTTGTGGTGAGCAGTCAACCGCGTAAGGATAAACCTCTACGATCTCAAGAGCACCAGAATAAGTAGCCGGAGGAGTATATAGACCATCATCATACAGATTGACCGATCCGCCAGGCTCTTTGAGCCTTGTCTCATAAAACGTCGACCCTACATAACCCGACCCACGCCCAGTGTTGCGTCTCCAGACCGACCCACCCGATAGCGTTTGCGCCTTTAGATCTTTGTACATGTACGCTTCGGTACTGATTGATTTGTTCGGCGGAACTAGTCGGACCGTTTTTACCTGAGTGAAATCAGGTTCTTTCGACCAATTAGTTCGATACGAATACCCATCGATCGCTACTTGCGCGCCGATCGATATCAACGCATGACGATACGGCTCAAGCATGCCTGTAAGACCACTTGCCCGTCCGATCAACTGACTTTCTACCGAATTTATACAATTAGCATCACAAACCGCAAGACGCCACTGCGTTAAATCAACCAATGTCGACCCCCTGTTAAACACTTCTATCACCTCAAGCGAGCTTTGGTCGTTTACGTTTTTATAAGCAGAAATCTCGATATCTGGTGCTTGTTGCCAGTGATAATTTGGCGTCCTCGACGACGGCACGGCGAGTGCGACCGCCTCCATGTGCCGTGGCACAAATATCATAATTACCAAAATCCACAAAGCACCCTTCCATGCCCGCCTCATGTCTATATCACCCTATTTCAAGCTGTTGATTACCCCCAGATATACACGCCAAACAACTCCTGTGCAAACATAAGCACAGGAGTTTTGTAAAAAATACATCAATTATAACTTACTGATCGATATCGACTTTGATGTCAGCGTTCGTATACACACCCGTTACATCATCCAGATCTTCAAGTGCGTCATACACTTTCATCACCTTGCGTGCCGTCTCAGTATCCTCAACCGGAACCTCATTATTGGCTACATATTGCAGTTCAGCTTCAGCAACCGATAAGCCAGCCTCGACAATTGCCGTTCGCACCTTTGCCAGATCCTTCATCTCGGTGTAGACCAGCAGCTCACCATCTGACTCACTCGCATCCTCGGCACCAGCGTCAAGCACAGTCAGAAGCGCATCTTCTCCGCTTGCTGACACCCGTATCACACCCTTACGAGTAAACTGAAACATGACACTTCCAGCGTCGGCCATTGTTCCACCATTTTTCGTCACAGCGGTACGCACTTCTGGATACGTACGATTCTTGTTGTCGGTTGCAGTTTCAATAATAAACGCCACCCCTCCAGGGCCGTATGCCTCATAAGCCACTTCCTCGAGCTGTGCGGCACTTTTATCGGCTACCCGATCGATTGCCCGTTGGATATTTGCTATAGGCATATTAGCACTTTTAGCTTTTTCGATAGCGAGCGCTAGCGCCGAGTTCATGCTGGGGTCAGTGCCACCGCGTGCAGCAATCGCAATCTGGTTACCAATTTTCGTGAATATTGCGCCACGTTTTGCGTCGTTAACACCCTTGTCACGCTTAATTTTTGACCATTTATTGTGTCCCGCCATTGACTCACTCCGTCGTTAGATAATTCGTAATTTGCTAATCATTATAGCATAATATCTCTGTTACTCTACGATTGATGATGTCCTTAGTACAAATTTTGTGCGCCATTTCATATATACAACCACCACGACGACGACCGCTATATATAGCGCCACTACAACTGGTGTCCACGACGGCTTCAGTAGCGCACCCGGTACTTCAGAAAACCAGTTGACAATTGCGATCTGCGCGTTCAATAGTTGCTCTGCCGGCCAACCGATAACTCCCGCCAATCCCGGCATTAGCCAAGCCCCTAACCCAGCTACTGCAACCAAAACCATCGCCAGCGGAATAAACGGCAAAATTAACAAATTAGCAAATGGCGCAACAATACTCATCTGATGAAATGCCAACACCATAATTGGCAAAGTCGCCAACTGGGCGCTAATTGTCTCTATAAATAACTGGCCAACAAACGGCGCCTTGTCCTTCCCAAAGAAGTAGCACGTCACGATCGGCGCAACAATCATCACACCAGCAAACGCCGCAAAACTCAGCGACCAGCCGAGGTCTCCCCAACCAAAACTTGGATCAATCATCAAAGTTATCCCAGCCACTGTAGCCAAAAGCGTGACAGGGTGAAACGTCCGTCCATAGTACCACGCCCAAAGTCCAAGTAATGCGACTATTCCAGCTCGCGTCATCGTCGCACTTGTACCAGTCATCAGTACAAAGCCCGCCACCAATCCCACACCGCTAATCATCGCCAGGTATTTCGAAACCCTGGCAAAGAGTCGTCGCCCCGCTCTCACAAGAACCGTCAGATTATAACCACTCGCAACAACAATATGCGTCAATCCAGTCACCTGAAGTGCCGTCGCCAGGTCATCTGGTAGAGCGCTCTTTTTACCTAGCAAATAACCAGTTCCCAAGCTCGCCGCTGGATCATGTACCGCCGTCTGCACATGCCCGGCAAATCCATCACGTATATTTAACGCCATATCCGATTGACTGGCTCGATCATTCGCAGCGACCACTCCAGTAATTGTTGCCACAAAATTGCCAAACCCCTGATCAACGCGCCCGATAATTTTCACACGGTCACTTCGCCTCGCGCCATCGGCGTTGCTTACGGTCGCAAATATACGCCCTGGCAACTTCCGGTCTCCTATCGTCACGTCATCCAGCTTCAGATGAACCCGACCACGCGTCGTGGCGTCTACGTCGTCAGTTATCTTGGCGTCGATCTCTAGCCTGCTTTCACCGACTAGCCCTCGATACACCTCTCTAGACGACATATCGACAGCTCCTCGAGCGCTCCCAAGTAACAGCCCACCACAGCAAGCTATCACCAACAACATTCGACGACGCCTCCAAAATGCTACCGCCAAACACCCCACGCCCAACAACCCACTGACTATAGGCTCGACACTATACCACTGAGCAAAAATCACCCCCATCACAAAACCCAACATCACCGCAGTGAAATGCCAAGTCGGATGAATCCGCTCTTTTAGCCAGTGCATAGCTCGATACTACACCTTGACAGCCTCTGTTGCAAAGTGATATATTTATGGAGTTATTTTTGACCATCACCAGATTTTACTTACCAAACCAACCAAATTGATGTGATCGGTCAGTGTGTAACCGAGAGAATTCTGGCCGGCTAGATTCGCTCTCGCTCCAACCCTCACGCCGGTCGCACCAAACCATTTCATTACGGGCCCATAGCTCAGTCGGTTAGAGCACCTGCCTTTTAAGCAGGGTGTCGTGAGTTCAAGCCTCACTGGGCCCTCCAAGTCAAGAATCCACCATTGGTGGGTTTTTTGCTTGTCTGGCAAAGCCCTCAACCTTATTTATAGCTCAAATAACACCGTCAATCCATTGACTGATTTTAGATTTTATGATATCATATTAAGGAGTGACTACTGGGTCATTTAGTTAATTACCGTAATAAAAGCTGATATCCAGCCTACTTACCCTAATCAAGCGGGTCGATATGAGCTTTTATTCTGTCTAGTGTAAAAGCTCAGCAACTTAACAGTTGTACAGTGCGTGTCACACGGCTCAGATAGCCAACGACGACTTAAAGGGATCGTCCCTCGCACTACGTTACCCTTAGGAGTAGCAACAATGTCCAACATTCGCACCCTTGCTAACGTCAAGGCACTGTATGGAGATAAGGTCGTCGAGACGGCAAGATCTTTTGTCATCATCGCGTACGGAAAATACCTTCCGGGTATCTCTTTCGTTCTGCGTAAGGGCTTTGGCGGAGATCCGCTAGAGTACCGACAGGACCCCCCGACAAAAAAGATGGTCGCCAACATGGGGATAAGCTTTGGTGCGCCAGAGTCGGGCGTGTCCGTGCTCTTCGGAGACTTTTGGCTCTCGAGGTATGGCAAACCACACTTCCGCCCGAAGTCGCCACAGACGGCGACCCACGTCATCGTCAAAGTCGGCTGGGGTGGATGCGGCCAGCCACGCACGCGTGGTGCGTGGTCGGCCCCCGATGGGGTCACGTATTTCCGTAGGGCCAGCTCAAACACTGGTGGCGCTGGGTACGACTACTACGTCGTACCCATTGGCTACTACCTCGTTGTTCGCGACGAGGAGCTGGACGGAAACACAGCCGTCACGGTAGACTTCGCTAAACGTGCAGCGGAAGTCAGACAGTCGTACAAGGAGTACGACGAGATGATCGCCGCACGAAAAAGAGCCGAAGCTGAGGCCAAGGCCAAAGCCGAGGCCGCCAGCCGCAAGGCCAGACCTGAGCTGCTGCCTCGCTTGGCAAGAGCCCAGGCTCGCCTGGATGAGCTGAAATCGGGCAACCCCGACACCAGCTATCCCACGCTAGAGCCAGGCGAGACAACGTTCAAGTTCGGCTGGAGCGATAAGCTCTACACCGAGGAGAACGTGACTGAGGTCGAGCGAAAAATCGTGCACTGGGAGGAGCAGGCCGTCGAGGAACTACGACAACTGGTGGCTCGCACTAAGTTCCAGCCTCAATACGAGGCACTTTCTCAGCGCGTAGAGAAGCTCGGACTAGCTCTGAACTTCAGCGAGGAGAAAGTGCATTGGACGGGTCGCGGGAGCTACCACGGTGGCTACCCCTATACCCAAGATGGCATTGAATCCTTCGTGGCTGACCTCATCCGCAAGGAGGAGGAGGAGGCCGCAAAGGAGGCGCGAGAGAGGGCAGCTGCGATCGCCAAGGCTTCAGCCGAGGCAGAAGCCGCCAAGCTCGGGCTGCCCCAGAATATCCGTATCTGGAAGCGCACTGGTGGCGCAACCAATTGCGGTATGGGCTGGGTAATCAAACCTGACGGTTCCGACCGCGAGCGCGACGGGATCGAGAACAGTAACCCAAGAAGAGCCGAACGCTTGGACGAGGGTTACCTCTTCTGGAGACAAGTTCTCCCAGGTGAACTCGTACTGTCTTGGAGCAAGGCCACTACAGCAGGGGAACACCATTTTGAGGTAGTATACTTGCCAGAGCTGGTGACTGAGGCACAGCTCGAACGTACTGCCGAGATCCAACAGGAGCTGGAGGCCATGTGGGCTGGCCGTCGCGGCCTGTCCTCAAACCGCCCAAGCCCAGCCGTTGGTCGTGGCTGGGGTCTGGGTAACTTCGAGACGCCTCCGGCGCCATCGCAAGTTCTGGACACAGCCACCCCCACTGTTGAACCTGATAGTCATCAGGAAGAGCCGCCGGTCGTCGACATGGCCGAGGCCCTCCGGGCACTACAGGAGAAATGGAACAACTGTTAATATGGATGGCCCTCTCGAGCCAATACTTTGATTAAATCAAAGTAGAATCAAGAGACACCCCAACCAGTATAAGCTTTTTCAAAAGCCAGCTGGTTGGGGTATTTTCTTTGGAAAAATTACTATTTAGTGTGATTTTTTCTTTTCTGGGCTGGCCGGTTTTTTGTAAATCAGCACATCAATCAAAGCACACGCGACACAGGCCGTAATTATGATATTTTGATATTTCACAAACTCAACAACATACCGCTTACTCTGCTCATCTAGCACCACCGCATTACTAAATGCACCATAGGTGAGCGCTACCGCCAAAAGCGCAAACACCAAACTACCGATCAAGCCGTGATAACGGGTTGGCGCCCTGTTAGCGCGAATCATCACGAGAAAGGCCGGAATTAGAGTCAGTGTAACTGAAACGATACTAGTTAACGGCGGTTGAACGATCACTATCCCCGACTGTGCAACAATTGGCGTCAAACTATCTGTCCAGAGGCTAGCCAACAATGCACCAGCCGCGAGAGCCAAAGTCGACCCGCCCATACTCCGACGGCTTAACCACGCCACGAGATAAAGTAGCGCCAGATATATCACTAGTATGATGATATACGTCATGCATTAAGTATATCATTAGCAGATTAACCAATCGTCAACAGACTAACAGGTCGCTTTTTTTAAGCACCAACTTTATCTTTTTTGCGGTGTCTTTTTGCGTTTTGTTCGATATATTCAATTATCGCCCTAGCGACATTGCGTCCAGTGACCTTTTCGATCCCAAATCCTGGGCTGGCGTTCACCTCCAGCACCAATGCACCGCGATCTGAACGCATGAAATCAACCCCAGCGACCGTCAGACCCATAGCCCTGGTAGCCTTAACACACATTTTACGCTCCGCATCGGTCAGTTTGACCGATTTACCGAGACCCCCTTTGTGAATATTGCTACGGAAATCATCGTCCAAACTCCGCCTCTTCATACTCGCCACCACCTGAGAGCCGACCACAAAAGCACGAATATCCGTACCGGCCGATTCTTTGATAAACTCCTGCAGCAGTACGTTAGTGCCGTCAGAATTAGTCAGGTAAAACGCTTGCAGTACAGATTTTGCCGCTTTTTTGGTTTCTGCTAGCACTACCCCGTTGCCGTGAGTCCCGCGTGCTAGCTTGATAATCACTGGCGTGCCACCAATCTCGTCTAAAAGCACTTCGATATCTGTCTCATTGCGCGAAAACACCGTCTTTGGGATCGCCACCCCAGCACGCGCCAGCAGTTGCACTGAGCGTAATTTATCGCGCGAACGATTTATAGCAATCGATCGATTAGCAAAGAAGGTGTTTGGGTACGCCATCTCAAGCTGACGCACCACCGATGTGCCATAACGTGTCATATAGCTTGCAATACGTGGTATGACAGCGTCAAATTCACCGATTTCTCCACCTCGATATATCACTTTTGGGTTTTTTTCATCAATCGCCACGTAGCAATTCTTATATTTGATTATCTTGACTTTATGACCGCGCCTTTCGGCCTCTTCCTTGAGGCGTAAGGTCGAATAGTTGATATTTCCATTAGACAAGATTGCAATCCGCATCACTTCGCCCTTTTCTGGTGATATTTTTTATAAAATTTGTGAGGATCTTTGGTTAGCTCTTTATTTAGCCTGATCGTCCGAATCTTCTTTGGGCTTTTCACTTCGCTTATACTAACATCAACCAAAAACTTCCCATTCAGCGTCCGCCGACCAATCAAAACTGGAAAATTATGCATCGCCCTATCTGATAAACCAAATAAAGCCCTGACCTTTTTACCAGCAACTGCAATCGTAAAATGTGTCCTATACTTAATGGTTTCATGCCCAGAGGCACTCTTTACCGCCGCCACTGAGTAGTCTGTTCGCCGAAACACCTTGCCATTATAATACGGCGAACCTTTGCCAAATAGCGAGAACTTCAAGACGCCGTCCTTGTCGACACGAATATTACTCGCCCACACTGACGAGCTATCAGCGCCTGTATCAATTTTGGCCGGCACATCAGTAGCACGCCTACCAAAATTGATATAAACACTTCGACCAATCGTATCAAGTTGACGAGACATAGCTATATTATAATCTAACTTATTAGTAACTTTCATTCACAAAAAGGTTGACACTGAACCCCACCATACTACTCACGCCAGTGCTCCATAGCTTTATTGACTAGAGCCTCGACCTTATCATCTAACCTTCCATCCGAAGCGATAGCTGGTCGGCCCAGGAATATCGTTGCCAATCGCCCCCAGGGTCCACCAGCCTACTACCCATACTATAGTCTTGGATAATAGCTCTTTTTGATCTATCAGTACTTTGGTCAAACATAAAACCAGACCGAATAAAGCCTAGGTCAAGATCGTACAACCCCATCCTCAAGCCCTCCCTTGATGTCATGGGCTCATTTGCCAACAGGTGTGGAATAATTAACGCACAATCGTCATAGTCGTTGGTGTATTGAGGGTCTTCAATAGTATAGTCTACACCTGTTATCTCCAGTATATGCAACAAATAAAAAGGTATATGCCCCTTTTCGGGACGATAATTGACCGTCAAGAGTGGCGTCGCACCTGTAATACGTGCATTTACCTCCAGAGTATATATATCGTCATCAGTCACTAGAGAATCAACGCCAAATATTCCCCGATAGCCACTTTTTTGCAACCTTTCGCCAATAATACGAGCATTTGCCGTCATTTTTTCAGACAACCAGCCTTGCTGGTCTGCCTGGAGTATCTCTACTCCACAGAACTGCTTCTGACCAAATGAAACCGTATCTACTAACTGTGGATGAGCCACAATTTGTCTCTGCACTGGTCCAACAAACACACCATACCGCGTCACTACACCCTGCACCGACCTTTCAGCCGCACTATTGATGAAGTCCGAAACAACCACCTGGTCGTCCTGCTTATCTAACGAGACCATCAGCTCGATGACTTTTTCCAGCGATTCAGCATCACCAACTATATACGTCCCCCTACCACCACTAGAAGTAGCGTCCTGGAGAACAATTTTCTCACGACCAGCAAACACCTCTGACGGTGTTCTTGTCGCCAGCTTGCCCCAGCTAGAAATTTCATGCGGTGGCAAGTTGATAGACTTATCGGCAAACATCTTTCGAAACATTGCCTTGTTCTCAAATTGGCTCGAGATCTCACGCATTAGCGCACCTGGCACAAAGCTTATTCCACTATCAGACAACTGCTCGGGTACAATAACAGGCTTATAGGTCATTATGTAGTAGCCCTCAAAATACCGCTTCAGCATCTCCTGAAACATAGGGTCACGCAGAAGAGCTCGCGTATTATGCTTGTCCTGGTAATATCCCCTTCCGGCATACTCCTCAAGCGAGCAGGAGCTCCAGTCTGGATCATCAATAAGTGAAGCAACCTGATAGTTCTTGAACCACATCTGAGGCCCCCACCGCATAGATGGGTGAATACCAATGCCAGCTATCTTGAGATTTTCATCATAACGTACTTTCATTTACACCACCTCGTTTTCTGTCGGGTTTAGGCTCGCCGATTCAAGTATAATTCTCTGATGTTCTTTCGAGGTACTAATCTTACCCGCTAACAACAAGTTTAGCTGCAAATCATCACCACAAATAGACTCGAGATATTTCCACACTTGTACCGAGCCGTTGTAATAGCTCAAATCCTTAAACAAAGGCAGCTCATCCGTGCCTCGAAAAATACGTATCGTTGCGATGCCAGGGCCGTCAATAGCTTGTCGCTTGCATTTTTCAACCTGTTCGCTGGTCGGTACTTCGCCGTCTGCTAGCTCTTCAAGCAGTTTCATACGCCATTTTGCCTCGTAAGCGTCTACAAAACCTCTACCGTCAAAATACGCCAAACCAGCTGTAATATAATGGTCTACACCAGCTTCCTTGAACTCACCCTCTAGTGCCTGTTCGGCTACCTTACCGAGCCCCTCTTGAGTGTCTGCATAACCAGCTAGTCCACGACCAAGTGGCTTGAGTGTCGTAGAGCTACCAGTCATCGCGGTTAGGACATGGATACCGAGTTCATGCACCACCAAACGACGAGCTTCAGCCGCAGTGACTGGCTGACGATCAAATGGAATAACAATTCTTTTAGAGGCCGGTGCAACCTTGATTGCAGTTGCCTTTCCTAGCTCTACTATCCACTCTTCGTCTTCAAATTCCTCATCAACAATCGCCTGAAAAATATCACGCAACTGCTCAGGGCTAATCAAGTCATCGGTTTCAGGTACGTGTCTGAGCATATCGTCGCACAAGCTATGAACCACCCTGTTCATCCACTGGACCGTCTCATCAGATGGACGAAAGCGACTCTCTGCTAGGGATGCATCAAACGCTTCAGCTGGTAAAATATCTTTCAGCTCAGAAAAGATCTCTTCTGCCTCAAAACTACGATTTTTCTGAGAAATTTTAGCAATTTTTTCGCTGAGCAACGACTGATAGGTCCCCCGGTCTGGCTCACCGTACAACTTAATATTTGCCCCCATAAATCGTTCGGTAGCATCTTCTTTTTCAGCCGAGCCGTCTTTTGCCTCGTTATAATCGTGCATCGCCGACACCAGCTCCATAGACAAGATCTTGGTTTCAATAGCGCCCTTATATACCGGCCCTTCTATTCCTGGCATCAGTCTAGTAGATTCTAGTAGCGAGCTAGCTAGCGCGTAGCATTTCTGTTCGCCCTCTCGGCTAAGCGCTTTAATCATTGGATATTCTTGGTGAAAAGAGCTAGCCTCGCCACGAATAAGAGCATTTATAGCACGTTCTTTGCTCTCTTTATCGGGCACTGTATATTTGATGATACCTGGGGTTATTTTTGTTAGTCGACTGTAGTCAGTATTAAATTTTTCCTGATCAAAAGATACTGGGGCTATCTCTTTGCTGTTCATACCCCTAATTATAGCATAAAACTATATATTTTGCAATACCACACACCGGATACGCTTATCCGAATATGCCTCGCTTTTTTGCGCTATCGAACTGCTCCAATAACTCTCGTTGCTTCTTAGTAAGCTTGGTTGGTGTATCGACTATAACGCTGACGATATGCGGACCGCGCGAATCATTCCTAAGGTGTGGTACACCGTGCCCAGACAGCTTGAAGTCTGTACCACTCTGAGTACCAGCTGGTATCTTCATCCGAACTGTCCCGTCAACTGTGTCGACGTCAATTTCACACCCCAAGGCCGCATCCACCATACTGACATGCTCTTCAGATAGAATCAGATCGCCTTCGCGTGTGAACTTTTTGTGTGCTTTGACACGAATACCAACGTATAGATCACCCTTTGCACCTCCGCCAACCGCTTCACCGCGACCACGCAGACGGATAGTTGCCCCATCATCAATCCCAGCTGGAATCTTCACGGTGATAGTTTGCTGACGCCGCTCGACGCCAGTACCGCGACATTGGGTACAAACCTTCTCTGGAACCTTGCCCTTGCCGTGGCACATATCGCAAGGCACCGCCTGCTGGATCGGACCAAACATCGTATTCATCACCCGAACCTTTTGACCAGCACCCTTACACGACTGACAAGTTTTTAGCTCATACCCTGGCTCGACTGCCTGTCCCTTACAATGGGTACACTCGTTATCCAGGTTGAGGTCAAGTTTTACATCTTTGCCAAATACCGCCTCTTCAAAGCTCAGAGTGACCCTAGTCTCAACATCTCGACCGCGTGCAGGCTCGTGAGCTTGCTGACCCGCACCTCCAAAGAATTGGCTAAAGATGTCACCAAAACCGCCCATACCGCCAAAGTCAAAATGTACATCTTGGCCGTTAAAGTTAAATCCTTCGAACGGATTGCCACCACTGCCGCCACCAGCTCCGCCAACACCAGCGTGACCAAATTGGTCATAACGTTGACGTTTCTGCTTGTCTTTTAGGACCTCATAAGCCTCATTGACTTCTTTGAACTTAGCCTCATCACCACCCTCCTTGTCAGGATGATACTTGACGGCCGCTTTACGGAAAGCCTTTTTTATCTCGTCATCACTCGCGCTCTTGTTGACACCGAGGACTTCATAATAATCACGTTTGTCTGCCATTAGTCCCATTATATAAATTTAGCACTCTAAATGCAAGAGTGCTAAATCCAATAACTTTATCTATATAGCACCCTATGATGCACGCCAAGATGGCGGCCCAGCACAAGTCACAACATACTCTGGCTCCACCAAAAACACATCAACGACGAACAGACTTACGCCCTAAAGAGGTAGTTTTATTCAAATTCAACTGGGCACATTTCAGTATAAATAACTGGCTCATCGCCCAACTCAACCATAAGCGTACCTTGCCCGTACCTGTGTCCTGACGTCACACGATACGGATACACCTTTACGCTGTTGTCGTCACTTAAATTACCAGCTTGAAGCAAGCTATTCAACGAGGCCTGATCTTTCGGCACAATTATTGTATTGCCATCGCCGCTCTGAACCCATTGTCCCGGCACCATAACTACCACTTTGCGCGAAACTACACCCTGATTCTTTGTCATAACTGATCGAAATACAGATTCGCTCAATTCTTGACAGATCGGAGAAAAATGTTGAACATGCGCAGATTTATTGCCATCGAGATATTCAGAAACAACCGCAACAGCAGTACAGCCACAAAGTCCAAACGTCGCAATTTTCGCCGTATCACCAGAATGAACATCGACACTGCCATAATCGTCCATGTCAATCAATTTCGTCCCAGCTTCACTTTCAATTTCATAGAAGGACGGCATACGTAATCGATCATCCGCAAACGCAAACTGTGGCCCTAGAGGAACTTCATATACTGCCTCACTAGCCTCTGAAGTCAGGTTCGGCTTAGCTAAATCTATGCTACCGTATGGACTGCTAGCAACGTTAAACATACCAGATACAATTTTTTCATCTAAGGCACTAAGGTCATCCCCCTGGCTTGAGTAAGGCTCTAAAGAGAAAGGGAGTTTTGGAGTTTCCATATTATTTAATTTTATCATAATATATACATTATGTCAATAACCTAGCCTTTCGATAATCTCCTACTAGTGATCAGGGACCCTTCGCTTGTCTATGAGCAAATAGCTAGCTTTCCCCATCAACCAGGGTCACCTTCAACTAGCCCATTCTTGTCAGTATCACCATATAAATAGGGACTCTCAGCCTATAAGATATCTACAGAAACTGATCTTGCGACTGGGTAACAGGGTAAACAGCAAATTTAGTTTTTACGGGCGGTGTAGTTCGTGATCAGTCTCATCGGCGATCTCATGACCGATAATCTCCTCGATCAGATCCTCAGCCGTAATAATACCAATAATCTTGCCACCCTGCTCAATCGGCACCAGGTGAGATTTAATCACTGCAAACTTACGAAACATCGTATCAAGCGCCGTTCGCGATCCAGTAACCCGAGTCTTATGTAGGTGAAAATGAGTAATAGGAACAGGATTGTCATCAAAATCAACATCTACCATGTCCTTCATAAGAAGCACTCCGTCACACCGTGTTAAGCTTTTGTCAAAAATCGGTACGCGACTGTATCCATGCGCTGTTATATCATCAACTGTTTTTGCATCCAGAACTGCGTCATTTGTCAGCCAATACACTTCTTCGATCGGGCGCATAATCTCTTTGACGGTTTTTTCACTTAATTGCAATGCACCCTGGATAATCTCGACCTCGTCCTCATCAAGCTCGCTCTCGTCGGCAATCTTGTGTTCACTAATCAATAGACCAAGCTCAGCTCGTGTGTGTAGCTTGGCTGGCTCGCGCCCAATCATTTTTTCGAGAGCAATCGCCAAAGGTTTTGACAGTGGATAAGATAAAAATATCACCAGTCGTATCAAGGGCGTAAACAGCGAACAGAACTTTAGGGCTGATTTCACAAATATAGCTTGAGGAATCACCTCACCAAATACCACCATCAAAATAGTTGTCGCCACGCCAGCAACTATCCCGTTAAAAGCCGACTCAAGCGTCAACGTGCTCATCGATACGACTGCAACATTAGCAAATAAGATACTTGCTAGCGTTAGATATGCATTCTGCCTCAGCGGTAGGACACGCTTTGCGTCTTTGTTGCCTAATCGCGCTTTTCGCTTAAGATCGTTGATTGACAAAGACATTATGCCTATATTTAAGCCAGAAAAAATAGCTGCCATTCCAACTAGTAGAGCGGTTGTAACAAAAGTAAACAGGTATTCCATTATCGTTCTAAGTATACGTGGTCGTAATGTTTTTTGCTATAGTGGAGCTATTGGTAATACATAAGGAGCATCCTATGAAGACAAATAATAATTTGGCTGGCTTTACTCTATGTGCAGTCGCACTTATGATAGGCGTCACTGTCGTTATCCTCTCTGTACTCAAAAAAATCGATCCGACAATGGGCGTGGCACTACTCGGTATAGGCATGTGCTGTATCGGATTTTCGCTACTTGACGCAGAAACACCTATAAAAGCTGTCAGAAAATCGCGTAAGAAATAAAAATTATTGCAAAAATAGACCAGCTCACTGGCTGGTCTATTTTAGTTAGTAGAGTAGGACTACTTCTTTTTGTCGACAACTTCGCCTTCAACTGGCTCATCTTTGTCAGACTTTTTGTCCGTAGAGTCACCTTGAGCTGACTCTGCTTCACTTGCCTGCTGATAAAGCTTGGCACCGATAGGCATAATCGCATCATTCAGAGCTTTTAGAGCAGACTCAAGCTCATCTTTATCGGTTGCTTCTTTGTGCTTCTCAGCCTCTGCTACCGCATCTTCAATAGCTTTTTTATCATCATCTGAGATCTTGTCCTTGAACTCATCTGGCATCTTCTTTGCCTGGTAGATCGCATTTTCCAGCTGGTTTTTTGCGTCAACTGCCTCACGACGCTTCTTGTCTTCGTCAGCGTGAAGCTCGGCTTCTTTTTGTGCCTTTTCGATATCTTCTTTACTCATGTTGCCAGAGTTTGATATGGTGATCGACTGCTCTTTACCAGTGCCCTTGTCTTTTGCAGAGACATTCAGCAATCCGTTAGCGTCGATGTTAAATGTCACTTCGATCTGCGGAACACCTCGTGGCGCTGGCGCAATACCATCAAGCGTAAAGACACCGAGCGACTTGTTGTCGCTTGCAAATTCACGCTCACCCTGGAGGACATGAATCTCAACCTGTGGCTGATTGTCGGCAAATGTTGAGAACACCTGGCTCTTACTGGTTGGAACAGTCGTGTTGCGGTCAATCATTGGTGTACGCACACCGCCAGCAGTCTCGATACCGAGAGTCAATGGCGTCACGTCAAGCAGGAGAACGTCTTTGACATCACCAGCCAACACACCACCCTGAATAGACGCGCCAACTGCCACAACTTCATCTGGGTTAACACCCTGCATCGGATCTTTGCCAAACAGCTTCTTGACACGCTCAACCACTGCCGGCATACGAGTCATCCCGCCGACCATCACGATTTCGTTGATATCTGCCTTTGTAAGCTTGGCGTCCTTGAGGGCTTTTTCAACTGGGCTATCGAGGCGATCAAGCAATGAAGCAACCAGCTCCTCTAGCTTCGCTCGTGATAGCTTAAGCTCAAAATGCTTTGGACCATCAGCATCCGCTGTGATAAACGGAATGTTGACTTCGTATTCCGTGACAGTTGAAAGCTCTTTTTTAGCCTTTTCAGCTTCGTCCTTGAGACGCTGCATCGCCGCATTATCTTTGCGAAGATCGATACCGTCAGATTTCTTGAACTCATCGATAAAGTAGTTCACGATAGCATTGTCAAAGTCCTCACCGCCGAGATGGGTGTCGCCGTTAGTTGATTTAACCTCAAACACACCATCACCAAGCTCAAGTACTGATACGTCAAACGTACCACCACCTAGGTCAAAGACAACGATTTTTTCTTCTTTACCCTTATCTAGACCATAAGCAAGCGCGGCAGCGGTTGGCTCATTGATAATGCGCTTCACTTCAAGTCCAGCAATCTTACCAGCGTCTTTTGTGGCTTGGCGCTGAGAATCGTCAAAGTAGGCAGGTACAGTAATAACTGCTTCGGTAACTTTCTCGCCCAGAAAAGCCTCTGCGTCCGCCTTGATCTTGCTGAGGATCATTGCCGAGACTTCTTCTGGCGTATACTCCTTGTCGCCCATCTTTACCGCAACACCACTCTGGTGTTTGACGATCTCAAACGGCATAATATCGATGTCTTTTTGGACCTCTTTGTCGCTAAACTTACGACCGATGAGGCGTTTAATTCCGTAAATCGTATTTTTTGCGTTTGTTACACGCTGACGCTGTGCAACCTGGCCGACTAGACGTTCGCCTGATTTATTGACCGCCACGACACTTGGCGTCGTGCGGTTACCCTCTGCATTTGTAATCACCTCTGGCTTACCAGCCACTAGATACGCAAACGCACTGTTGGTGGTACCGAGGTCGATGCCGATGATTTTACCCATTTGGTTTCCCCTTTCGTTTAATTCTAGGTCAAATGATCTTGATTCTATTCTAGCACTCTTCGCCTGCGAGTGCCAACTATTTCATTGTATATAAAATTAGCACTCGTGTCAATAGAGTGCTAGAGGGGGTACTAACCTAAAATGGAACAGTTTTTTACCCTACCACTAACTTTTAAAGTCACCAAAGCGTGTGACAATTGTAGGACCATGATTAAATACTGTACCTATAATCGCGTCTGAATAGTATGCCGCTCCCTGCAAGGCAACATCACCCAAGACAACGCATCTTTTTAATATAACCTCAGAACCAATATTTGCTCGTGCGTCAACGACATTATCTCCACTGCTAAGCCTCATGTTACTGGAGAAAAATCTACGTAACGTTCCTGTATCCTCCCAATATCCTTGATTATAGTCAACAAAATAAGTTGCAACAACAGCTTTACCAATACTAGAACAGACTATATCTTTATAAATGTTTAACTCCTCTGACCCAGCCCTACGTACACTATGTAGAAAGTTCGCTACAAAACTTCCTTTAAATATATATGTTCCTGTCGTACTTACGTTATTCGGACTTGGCGATGTGTCTATTGATTGCACAAAACCCTGCTCGTCAATGGTGGCATACTGACCATACTCTTTATGCGGAACTGTCATGAGAGTGATGTCGGCATCTAGCTCCCTGTGGGTTTTAATGTAATTTTCAATAGAAAAATTACCGTCATAGATATGATCGCTTGGCAACACGAGCAGGTCTTTACTGTCTCCTATCGACATTCTATCCTGATGCTCAACTAATGAACCGGCACTACCACTAGTCCTAGTATCTGTCAGTGTACCTATAGAGCCAACATCTTTACTACCTACATAGTCAACAACTTGTTCACCTAAATAATCCACACTAACCCAAACGTGCTCGCTAACTCGTGCACTAAGCTCAAGAGAAGCGTCTATCACCCTTCTGTCTGGACGACCCATGAGCAGTAGTGGTTTTGGGGTGTTTAGTGTGTAGGGTCGCATTCTCGTCCCAAGACCACCAGCTGGTATGAAAGAAATCAAACCTTCCATAGTCTACCTTTTGTTAGCTAATACTTCCCTATAACAAGCTTCTATATCCGCAAGGTGGCGGTCAGTTGAAAATCGTTTAGCGCTCAACTTTGCGTTACGAGTCAACTCATCAATGTCAACCTCTCCTTGATCTATGCGTAAAATGCAATCTGCCAAAGATTTACTGTCGCGCGGACTAAAAGTTAGCCCATTAAAACCATCCCTCACAACCTCGTTGAGTCCTACTGTATCAGATGCAGCCAATACGACCCCTAAAACCTGGGCTTCTATGGCGGACAGCCCCAATCCTTCATACCAAGACGGAATAATAACCATTTTAGACTCCCTATAAAACGACGCTAAATGCTCTCTCTTTATACGCGACGCAGGAACAATAATCCTATCCTGAAGATTCAACGCTCTTATCTCATCCCAAACTCTATCAGCATATTTCTGGTCGAATGGGCACGCCATTCCAGTTAACAGAAGGTTATATCCGTCACGTTGTGTCGATTTGCGATTCACAATATCCAAAGCTCTTACGGCTTCAATTATGCCTTTTTGTGCTGTTATGCGAGACGGAAGTATAATGTAAGGACGCTCCAAGGCTTTAGGCGATATCTCTCCTACTATAGCCTTGTCAGTTTTTACGGAGTTGTTACTTAAAAATGGCTGTATGTCTGGAGGTAGGTAGGAAAACCTTATTTTGTCAGGATTAGCGCCAAGACTTTGAGCAGCGGCAACATAATATTTGCTCCCGAGTATCATCTTATCGTATGCGTCTTGCTCAATAACAAACCTTCCTAACTGCACATCTAATAAATGATTAGAAAAATATCCCGCAACCCGCTTTTTTAGTACGGGCGTGTTAAAAAAAGTAAATACTATCGGGAACTCACATAGTAGCGGCTTTATAATCGACAACAAAAACATAGGCATAAAGTTACACGCGTGTATTATGTCTGGTTTTATAGTTACTATGTTTTTATATAGATCATCTAGTGCTGCAGCAAAACCCGCTTTTCCTGTGGCAAACGCCTCAAAATCATTAATATACCTAACATCAAAGGCTAAACTTTTATGTTCGGGGTTTCCGCGGAGAGAAGCGTCTGTCAGAACAGTAACCGAATGTCCTCTTAACTGAAGCTCCCTGGCTAGAATAAATGCAGACGTTCCACTACCCACCAATTGCGGAAAAACCTTGCAGTAACTATACAGAGATTCATAGTTTCTAATAGTATCATAGCAACCGGCTTTGCGCCTACGTAATTATGCGAAAATATTCTGCGTCGATAGTTACCTGGTTGCATTAGAATCAAATACATAAATACTCTAAACGTTAACTCAAAAAAACACCATAACAACAAATCGAAACCGGAATAACTTATCGACTCAGTCTTACGCTCATATTATAATTTAACCATGAAGAATGAAAAGTCTTGGGAGTGTATCAGTCAAAAGCAGGTTTTTCGGCATCCGCGTTTGCAGCTTACCGAAGACACCGTTGTCTTGCCGAGCGGCAAAGAAATAGCCTACTTGCGTGAAGAACCAGCAAAAACACACAGCGTCGCTATCATCGCCGTTAACGCCAATGGACAAATATTACTACAAAAAGAATACAGCTATCCACCAAACAAAACGCTCTGGCAGCTTCCTGGCGGCGCGGTCGAGCTAGACGAAGATACCATAGACGCCGCTAGACGCGAGCTCGCAGAAGAGTCGGGTTTTACTGCAGACGACTGCTCTATAATTGGCAGTTACTACTTAAACAATCGCCGCACCGACCGCAAGCAATTTGTCGTAGTGTGTAGTAATTTACGGAGAAAAACACTCCCGCCGGACGACGAAGAATTTATCGAAAGCATATGGGTAGACTTTACAAAAGTTAAACACATGGTCGCGACCGGCGAAATTGACAATGTAACGCTGCTCGCGGCGCTACAATTGTACGATTCATTCAAAAATCCTTCTTCAAAGTGACGGTGCTGAATATTTACGTGGAATTTGAAAGCGTACCACAGTGCTTGATTTAATTACAGAAACCGAAAAATCTCCTCATTTCAGGCGCGCTTCACTCGAACCATGGCGTGGCGAATTACTGCGCCATTCAGTGTATAGCCGGCTTGCATTTCCTCGGCGATAACTTCGTGTTCGCCCTCGGATTCTTCGTCGAATTGCACCGCTTGGTGAAGTTCGGGGTTAAACATTGTGCCCGGTACGGCGCTAATTTTTTGCACGCCGAGACCAGCCAGCTGCTTGGTCAGCTGCTTATCGATACCAACCACGCCTTTCGCCCAGGCATTGTCCACCAAATCCGCCGGCACATTCGCCACAGCGCGCTCAATCGTATCGACGACGGCGAGCAGTTTCAAAATTGCCTTGGTCTCGCCCGTCTGCTGGGCAGCCTGTTTTTCGGCATCGACACGCTTGCGGTAATTTTCGAAATCCGCCCGCGTCCGCTGCAAATCCAGCGTTAGCTCGCCCAACTGCTGCTCCAAATCTTCAGCTTTTTCAGCCTTACTCTTCGTCATTTTTTCCTCCTTCTAAACGGCCAAAACGGCTTGTCGCCATACGTACAGGGAAAAAGCACTACCGTAGCCATGAAAATAATAATCAAAATAATCACTACTAGCCACGTTGGCAAGCCGCTCAGCAGTCCGCCGATCCATTCAGCCATTACAATACCTCCTCTAACACCGCACCCGTTCGCCTAACCAGCTCCATCGTTCGACGGTAATTCTGCCGAGTCGGACCAATCACGCCGATATAACTGCGGTCACTAAACGATGAACGAAATTTACTGATGATCAATGTTGCGCCGCTGGCTTTACCAATCGGATTTTCGCTGCCGATAAAAACATTGAGTGGCTCGTTTGGGCGCGCCTCGTTCAGCCACGGCTCGATGTTGTCGATTAACGCGGCAATGGCGCGCACGTGGTCGCCTTCGCGAAACTCCGGGTGGCTGAATAAACTCGCCATACCGTTCATATACAATTCGCTACCAATCGTCGCAAAACCCATATTACCGGTAAGCTCTACTAGACTATCTACTGCACTACGAATCGCACGATCCGACCGATCGATATGCGAGTTGACATAGGCCTCTATCGCGCGTACGCTCCGATCAACTCCACTCGGCATCTCAGACATCTGTGCCTCAGTAATGCTATTAACATACACACGATACCCCTTGTCGGTTGGGATGCGGCCAGCACTTGTGTGTGGCGCCGTGATATAGCCCATATCCTCGAGCCGCGCCATTTCACTGCGAATTGTTGCACTTGAAACCCCAAACAGTTTTGCAAGCGTCACGCTTCCTACTGGCACAGCAATTTCTGCATATTGTTCGATTATGGCGGCGAGTATCGCCTTTTGGCGGTCTGTCATATGTACAGTATACCCTATAACTAGCACTCAAGCAAGCCGAGTGCTAATCAGCTATTTTCAATTGTTCTAGTAGATCGCGCGCCGCCAATCTGGCTTCATCGTCTTTACGATTATAGACATCTGGTTTCGAGGCGATTTCACGGACGATACGCGCGGTTTCGTCGATATCATCATTTATAACAAAGTGATAGTACGGCACTTCAAGCGCATGAGTAATTTCTTTGATAGCGCTAGCATATCGTTTCGGCCATTCGCGATCAAATTCCTCTTGCGAAGCGTAACGCACACTGAGGCGACGACGCCATTCTTGATAATTTGGCGGCAATAAAAATATCGCTACAACACCCGGCGACAACTTTTTGTATTCATCTACCCCTGAACGTCGATATCGGTAACGGCAACCCTATCAGCATCATGGATATCCTGAATCTGCTTGACCCCAGTGCCATAAACCGTACCATGAACAAATTTTGCCTCGACAAAAGCGTGGTTTTCCAGCATCTTAGTAGCTGTTGTTTCATCGATATAGTGATAGTCAACGCCTTCGCGCTCCCATATGCCTTTGTTTTGACGTGGTAGGCGAGTTGTATAAGACACGATATCGGCAAACTCTGGTGACTGCATTAGCCGCTGTTTGGCCGTATCTTTGCCGGCACCTGATATGCCCACCAATAGCACAATCTTGGTTTGAATAACAAGCTGGCGAGCCTCTTCGCTAGGCTGATACTCTTTTATAAGTTCTTCAATTTTCGGCATAATATCTATTTACAATAACTCATCTAACACTGCTTGCCAATCAGGAAACTGTTGGGTGCCAAAATGAATGTGCCGACCGACAAACTCACCAGCGCCCCTAGCCGTTCGATCATCGATCAAGATATCACCACGGCTTAACTGCTTGACCGACGAAAAAATCACTTTGCGAAAGAAAATATTTTCTGGGCCATCACCACCAAAATACTGCTTTACCCAAGCCAATTTATCACCCAACGCCGTCGGGTTTTCCCAAGGTGACGACGAGAGAATATATAGATCATACTTATCTTTCAGCTTATCAACGGCTTCGAGAGCGCCTGGCATCGGATCCATCAACGCAAAAACACCCGGAATATTATCATACTCACCCGCAAATTTCTCTATCATCTCGGGCGAAACCTTCGTAAGAGCAGACATGAAATCTACTAGTACGCCGTCCATATCGATGTAAATAATTGGCTTGTTACTCGACTTCATAAATACCTCACCAATTATAGCACTTTTGTAGTACAATAAAGACGTCTACATCTAGAACAGGCCCAAATTGGACGTTGGATTAACACGCATAATGGGCAGCCGTTATCGGACGTGTTAATTTACGTTCTAGGTGTAGACAGCCAAATCTAACGGCTGTCCTTTTTGTTGGGCAGTATTCCTAAAGGAGAAGTCATGAGTACAAAAGAGAAAAAGCCAATTTACAAAAAGGCTTGGCTTTGGGTGTTAGCTGCTGTCATCATAGGCGCAATTTACGCTGGCATGAACGGCACAAAGAATCAAGCCAATGAAACAACCAAATCAACCAATAACTCAACAAGCCAATCACAACCGGAGCAGAAAACCAGTGAAAACAAAGCACGCTTGACACTGGATGATGGCTGGAAAATTGATAAAAGCAATCAATATCTCACAAAGGTTGTCGGCACGGTTTCAAATAATTCTAACCAGGCAATTAATGGTTATATTCAAATTACTTTTTCAGGACTCGATGCCAGCGGCGCTAATGTCGGAGATTGTCTTGCTAACGCTAATACTGTTGATGCCAATGGCAAGTGGAAATTTGAAGCAGCGTGTTCAGGTCAAAATATTGAGACGGTACGGTTCAAAGAAATTACTGGGTTCTAATTAAATTATATAAACGCAACATGCAATCATAAATAGTCCGACGTCTGCGGACTATTTTAATCCCTCTTTAACATCACCGTAAAGGCTTCTGACGGAATATCTACCTTGCCAAAGCGTTTCATGCGCTTCTTTCCCCTAGCCTGTTTTGCCAAAAGCTTTTTCTTGCGACTAACATCGCCGCCATAGAGGTAGCCGGTGACATCTTTGCGGTAAGCGCCTATATTTTCGCGAGCGATAAACCTGCCGCCAATTGCTGCCTGCAACGCCACCTCAAAGCTCTGGCGCGGCACCACGTCTTTGAGTTTTTTGACGATCTCGCGACCAAGCGCCTGCGATTCTGAACGGTGACACATCACGCTCAGCGCATCGACCATTTCGCCCGCCACGTCCCCGGACAGCTTTTTATATTCGCTCACGCCCTGCACATTGATGTCGGTCACGGCGATTTTGCCCGCCTCGGCGATCGCCTGAATTTCCTTCGCGCCGGTGCCATAAACCGTGCCGTGCACGAATTTCGCCTCGATAAACTCGTGATTTTCCAGCATATTCACCGCCGCCGCCTCATCAATAAAATGATAATCAACACCCGGTGTTTCCAATACGCCAGCGTTTTGCCGCGGCTGCCGCGTGGTGTAGGACACGATGTCAGCAAACTCGTTATCTTCTCAAGCAAACGGCGCTTCACAGTGTCCTTGCCCGCGCCAGAAATACCGACCAACAGCACGATTTTAGTTCGCTGCACCACATCACTGGCTGCTTGGTTCGGTTGGTAGTTTTTGATCAGATTTTTTAGGTTATTTTCAAGCATACTTAATTATAACACCCGGCAGACGCGATGAAAAATTCGCGCCGGTCTAAAGCCGCAGCCGCAACACCTTCGCTCGCCCAAGCTTACTCAACGCCCATCAAAAAACTAAAAATCACACTAACGTACAACTCGTACGCCAATGGCTGATTACCGCCATCAATTTTCGAAAAATTATGATTTGCGCCGGGGACTATCTTTTTGACAGCAAGCCTCGCCGAGCTGTACGCCGCCAGCAATTCGTCCTGCGACGCAAGCGGCACGACCGCGTCCTTTTCGCCCTGAAGCAGCAGCACATCGCCCGTGAAAGTCGCCGCCGCGCTGGTGACGTAACGCTTGGACGGATAAGTCGAAAGAATCGGTTTCGTCGCCGAACTAGAGCCGGTGCCCGAACCGCACAAGACAATTTTCTCGACGTGTGAGAAAACCTCGCGCAGCGTGCTCGCCATAGTGCCGCCCATAGAATTCGCCACGATTTGATAACGCTTTTGCCGCGCGCCAAAAACTTCCGGCGCGCGCTCACTTAAAACGCGAAATATATCCAAAATATCGCGGCGCTCCTCGTCGAAAGTTTTCTCGCAAAAAGCCTTCTTTTCATCGCCCGATTTATAAATTTTCCAATCCCGCGACGAATTAAGATAAGCCACATTCGCTACGCCCAAACGGCGAATTTTCTCGCCCAAAATGTACGACTTCGAGCCCCTATCGCCCGCCGTGCCGTAAAGACCGTGAATGAACACGACCGTCAAATCCGTCTCAATTGCACTCTTCGCAAACTTAATGATGCTGTGATTTTTACGATAATTTCCTGGGGTGTGAAATATCATCGTGCCTCCATATATTTTTTTAGTGATGGTAATATCAACGTTTGAACTAGACTGCGATTCTCTATAAAAATATCTAAATTCTCGACTAAATTTGGGCTATTAAAAGCTTCAACAACTAAAGAATCTTCAGATGATATAAATTTTAGAAACTGAGTACTGTCCATATCTAATGATAGATTTTCAGATGGTACTCGCAATCTAAAAGTATCTCCAAAAATATAGTAAGAAAGCTTGTTTCTAACATTATTATCTACATGTGATACCTGGTATTTTGTTCTAACTTTGAATAAGTTTTTTTGCATAGACTGATCAGGGTTTGTCAGCTCCGTAATGTAAAACTTTCTCTGAATTAATTCCCCGTTAGTTTTTGCCGCATGAAGTTCAAAAGTAGACTCTGTTACACCACTGATCCGATATGCTGTACCCATACTCTCAAAGTCATATCCATTGTCAATAGGCACCAACTTATCAATAGTTAGTCCGGGAAATAATGCACTGTATCCATCTTCTTTGTTTTTTAAGATAAGCCCTACAGTTCTCACCCCTACATAATCGCTAGCCTCTTGAGTAGGCATATAATGACCAAAGCTCGGTATTAAAACACTCTCAGCATAATCATTTGTATTATTTTGAAATAACAACGAAAGTCCTGCGCAATTCGAGCCTTTGTATTTCTCAGCTAATGCAATGGAATCAACAGAAAAATCTCTATACAAATCCTCAATACAACCCCTATCATCCTTTGCGTAATCCAACAACTCAAACATAAAAGAGAATGTGTCAAAATTGTAGCTATGCACGAAATCTCTAATCTCTCGCTCAATAAGATCAGCTTCCACGCTACTATGGGGCTCTATGCTATCAATGGAATCGCGAGATGTTATAGGAGCTATTCTCTCCATATTGCCTACCTAAACATTGGGTTATCATGAGTTTTCTCCATCACAACCTCGTTATTGACAACTTTACCAACCTTATAAGTTTCCTTCGGAAAAATATCTTTAGCTTCCGGAAAAAGACTGTTGAACATAGTCGCCACTTCAGACGTAACCTGCTCATATTTGTATTGAGGATAGTCTCTAATAAAAGTATTTGTAAGTCGCTCCAAAAGCAAGTGCCCTACATTATGATCGTAGATATGACTAAATTGCTTAGCCCTATCTGTACCTGATTCTTCGCCAGCAAGATGCTTGGTAAACGGTAGTTTGAGACCTTTTTCTTCTCTAATCTTAGCGTCCACATATGTGCCTTGAAAATCTCTATACACTATCCGCTCCGGCTCCAAATTGTCGTTAAGCTCTAGTAGCGTATTCTGTCCATGAAGCTCCGGCAAGATACCATAATCACGCGCCAAAGTGGTCCAGTTTCTAATAATCTTTCCTAAAATAACCTCTGTAAAATATGCAAGCTCCTGACCTTTGGTAGAGTGTAAATCAATTAATTGGCTTAATAGCGCTCGATCTTCTGGATTCCTTATGTCATTAGCGTATAAAGAGAAGTAAGGAACTAACGTGCGAGTATCGTCTACTAAAGGTCGCGGGACAATCTCTCTAAACAGCACTCCGGCGCCCGTTTTCTCATCACCAAAAATTATCCCTATTGACTCTGGCAGGTATGCAAACTCAGACAGCGCTTCGTCTTTACAAATAGAGCCTAGTTCCGATGACATGGCAATACTATGCTCAACAGAAGTACCTTTCAGTCTACGAATAAATTTATAATGTCTCTTCTCAAGATCTGTTTTTACCATAAAAGTATATGGTTGATCGTATGTTAGAAGAGTTCTTGTTGATGATGTAGGTGATACAATGTAGCTTTGCTCTGAAGTATACTCACTTAATCCCGTACGATCTAAATACTCCTGGTCTTCAAGCATATTAGGATGTATAACAAATTTTACATCAGCACCTATAATCTCGCGCAATAATCTAGGATCCGGATCCGCTTGAATAATATTTACAACTTCTCGAGGTAAATTGAATACTGGTGCTGGAAAACTATCCACACCTTCATGAGGACTATATATTGATAACGTATCTGAATATATTTCATGATCACCTTTAATATTATTTACGTATCGCTCTAGATATCTAGTAGCCTCTATTCCATTTTCTTGAATTTTTTTCAATTCCATATTTGTATTATATAAGAAAAATATATAGAATCAAAGTTGCCAGATCGTCACTTGAATTCAGATAGATGTGATTAATGAGTTTGACACAGTACATCAGGACGTCGTTAAGGCAGCTAAGAACCCTATGCGTATCAATCCCTCTTTAACATCACCGTAAACGCTTCTGACGGAATGTCAACCTTGCCGAAGCGCTTCATACGCTTTTTACCGCGAGCTTGTTTGGCGAGGAGCTTCTTTTTGCGACTGACGTCGCCACCGTATAGATAGCCAGTAACGTCTTTACGGTAAGCGCCAATGTTTTCTCGGGCAATGAATTTACCGCCAATCGCCGCTTGAATTGCCACTTCAAAACTCTGGCGCGGCACCACTTCTTTGAGTTTTTTGACAATCTCGCGACCCAAGCCTGATGCCTCCGAGCGGTGGCACATCACGCTAAGTGCATCGACCATTTCGCCCGCTACATAAAAATCCACCCGCACCAAATCTTCCGGCTGGTAGCCCGCCAGCTCATAGTTAAACGAACCATAACCACTGGTCACCGACTTCAATTGATCATAAAAATCCGTCAGCAAATTAGCTAGCGGCGCCGTAAACGAAATCAGTGCCCGCTCGTCGATATAGCTGAGATTTTTCTGCCGGCCGCGCTTGGCGACAATCAGCTGAATCACCGCACCGATGTAGTCCTGCGGCACCACAATTTCACCATCAATCCACGGCTCGCGAATTTCTTTGATCTGTGCTGGGTCGGGCAATTCGCTAGCCGATTTGATATCCAACTCCTGGCCGTTCGTCAAACTGACTTGATAATCCGTGCTCGGATTGGTGACGATGAGGTCCAAATTATACTCGCGCTCTAAACGCTCACGAATAATGTCCATGTGCAGCAAGCCGAGGAAGCCAATCCGAACACCGTAGCCCAGCACTGGCGAATTTTCCGGCTCAAACTGCAGCGCCGAATCGCTGAGGCTCAGCTTCTCGATCGCCTCTTTCAAGTCATTATAATCCTCGTTGCTCACCGGGAAAAAGCCCGCATAAACAAAGGGCTTGACTTCTTTGTAGCCAGGGAGGGGCTGGATGGTGATATGAGACATATTAGTAAAGTGTATTATAACATTTTTGTCCGAAGACATCGATTAAATAACACGCTTCATAAAAAACCACGCTAATTGATGTATCGCGTACAATATGCAAATTTAAAGTACTCAATCCGCCGCAATAACGTCTCCAATAGGCCGACGCTTGGAATAAGCCTGCCGTTCACCATAACCAACGCGTAACAAAACAGTTGGATATTCCCCATCAAGATCAAGAGTTTTTGCCATTTCTGCGGCGATTTCTGGCTGCTCGTTTGGTTGATTCAGATAGGCATGAGCGATCCCAAGCTCCGTGGCAGTCAGCAAGAAACGCTGCAGCGTCCGACCCAAGTTCACCCATTCGTGCCGACTATTTTCTCTTGTTGTAAAGAGAACCAGATGAGAAGCCGATGCTATCTTTTCGCGATCGGCCTTATTCTGCGTCTTAGCATTGATAGCCATCGACATGATCAGCTTAGCCATCCAGCGCGGCAAATTAGGCGCGCCAAACACGGCATAGCTCAGCCCATCAAGTGTTTGATCTTGATGCTTCTTATTAAATCGCATCCAGCTTTTTAATTCAGCCTTAAACGCCTCATTTTGCATTTGATGCGTATTCCCCTGAAGAACGTATTGCTCAATATCATTAAACTGTTTAGTTTGACGCGCATAATAATGAACCGACACTCCATCTTCACTGCGAATCGCCTGTAGCCTCTTTAGCGCATCTAGCGCGATTTCCTCGCCAGTATAAATACTACGATTGGTCTGCCGTAAATCTATCTGCTCAAACAGTGGACTGGACTTGACGTCCACCCCTTCTGTGAGCGCAACTGCAATAACTCCCGTATCTCCAACCGCAACAGAAGACTCATAACCTATGTTTTGTGCCGCCAAACACAAATTCTCAGCCGCACAACCTAGGCTCACAAATAGCTCCCCGTCATCAGGATCAACTACCGGCAGTCTTCTGTCAAAATCAGGGTGAATTTCCACCACCGACCCGTTCTGACGAAACCTCCAAGGCTGAGTATTGTGTCCTGACGGCGCTTTGACAGCCTTAGAAACCAAAAACTCAAAGTCAGCTGGTGACATATTGTTACTGCGAGACACTCTTGTCATAATCCTACCCAATACGCGAGCCTTCCTATCTCGTTAGCTACTTACTATAATCAAGTATACTCACTCTGTGAGAGCGGGGTCAATCAATAACATAAGGCCTAGGTCTTTGATTACTTATATTTTTATAGTGTGAAATGATAGTTTTATAAAAACTACATAACTTACAGATTTAAGCTGTCCATTCTCTGCAGGCAGCAGCCAAAATGTGTCTTATCTCCTAAGTAATAACGACCTTCGTATAGTATAGTTTTATATCTATCATAGAGTCGTCTGTATTTTAAATTTCTTACTAGACATCCAAGCCATTATCATAATAGACCAACCAAGTAATGCCACTTCCGATATCACCATTAATGGCACCGAGACTTTGCCCGCATAGTATGTGCCGACGACCTTTAGTAGTGCAACACACGCGCTCGTTAGGATAATCAGCCGAGATTTCGTAATGACTGCCACCGCAATAATACATGCAGCCAATGCCAACGCCATCCAATGCAACCCAGCAAACAGTTGACTCGCGGATAATACACTTGTTGCTGAGTTAATCGGCAGTCCATTCACCGAATAAACGAGTCGACCAAGCGCCATCATCGCGTAAAATGCGCCAATTGCCACAACAATACCTAGAGCAAGCAAGACGCTCACTCCCACAGGATGTCGCTTCCTAAGCTTACCGTACAGCACTACAACGATCACTAACAATATCGATGCTCCACATGCCAGCATTTCATCTGCCAACTGAAGAAGAGTCTGATGCTGTTGCGCCCACGCCATCACACCCGAAACGTCTGCCGAAGGTATCGGCAGTGACATTGCGATAATAATGCTAGCCGCGGCAAGTAAACCAAAACCCATCAGCCATACAACGCCACCAATATACGAAATACGTCGATTACTTTGATTTACCACCATCTCACTCCTTCGTCATATACTTCTTCAACGTTACCGTATCACCCACTCGTGCTTCACGCGTGGTTTTGAGGTTGGTGACGATATAACCAATTTCACCGGTACCGAGCGACGGGTCGGGGATCATGCCAGGGCTGAGATGGCCGACTTCTAGTGCCAAGCCATTAGCGCCAGTCGCTATCATGTGAATCGATTCACCTTTTTTGATCTGGCCGTCAACCACCCGCACATACAAAATCACACCACGGTAATCGTCGTAATAACTATCGAAAATCAGCGCCCGCGTCGGGTCATCTGGCTGACCAGTTGGTGCTGGAATTCGCTCAACGATCGCCTCCAAAACCTGATCAACATTCTGTCCGGTTTTAGCAGAAATATGAATTATGTTACTCTCATCGCAACCGAGCAAATTAATCACCTGCCTGGACACCCGCGGCACATCAGCAGCTGGCAGATCAACCTTGTTCAGCACCGGGATGATCGTGAGGTCCTGTTCCATTGCCAAGTACACATTCGCCAGCGTCTGCGCCTGAATGCCTTGGCTGGCGTCAACCACCAACACCGCGCCCTCGCAGGCCTGCAAACTACGCGACACCTCATAACTAAAATCAACGTGACCGGGCGTATCGATGAGATTGAGATCGACATCTTTATATTTCATTCGCACCGGCGCAAGCTTAATGGTGATACCTTTCTCGCGCTCGAGGTCCATACTGTCAAGCAACTGCGACTTCATCTCACGCTTATCGACCGTACCAGTCAGCTCCATCATACGATCAGCCAAAGTCGATTTACCGTGGTCGATATGAGCAATGATACAAAAATTACGGATCATTTGCTGACTTTTCATCTCAATGTCTCCTTCCAAATAACAAATCATTTATTTTTTGGAGGATTGGGCTAGCCTCAACAAGCCTAAACTGGCGTGACAAAAGTACATACGTACCAAAACTCACAATCGTGATCGCTAGGAACTTCGGGAATGTCGCTATGAAGCTTTGGTCGTTATTTTGAAGCTGGAACAGCTGTAGCATACCATAAGTTACGACACCAGTAATCACTCCCGCTAAAAGCATCCTTGTTACCGCGCTCGCAAACTGCCGCGTAAACAACCCGGGCGTTCGATGGCTCAAAATGCTAAACAGAACTACCACCTCAACGACCGACACAAGTGATTGGGCCCAAGCAATTCCATAAACACCCCAATGGAATATATTTGTAAATACCAGTGCTAAAATAATATTAAGTGTGATGGTGAACAATGATATATATAGCGGTGTCTTGGTGTCTTGCTGAGCATAAAAAGTCCGCGCCGCAATGTGGTATATCGTACGAAACAAGATAGACAGCACCAAAGCACCCAACAAACCAGCAATAAGTGCATTACCACCATTTTTAATAAAGTTGACGATATAACCACGCGCAAAAAATGTAACAACTCCGATTGGCACCGCAAGCCATATAATCCAACGAAGAACCTGGCGAAGTTCTTGTTTGAATAAATCTACTCGACCATCAGCCAAACGTTCAGTCATACGCGGGAATGCAGCATTACTGATCGCAACGCCAACAAGACTAACTGGCATAAGACTGAGAGATGACGCCTGCTGATAAGCGCGCATCACACCATCACCCATACGAGATGCCAAGTTCATCTCAACGATACCGTTAATATAATCAATCCCCTGGTCAAGTGAGCGTGGAGGTAGCAGTCGTAGCACCGCCCGAAAACCTTTGTTCTTCCAGTTTATCTTCATCTGATAGTCAAACCCAAGGCCGACAAGCCCAATCGAACTAACAATCAACTGAAGCATCGCTCCCAACACCACGCCAAGCGCAACGCCCATGATGCCGCCGTCAAACACTTGCCATCCACAGATGTTAATACCGCCCGTAAAAAACTTTGCACCAATAATAATGCCGACATTATAAATCGTCGGTGCGAGTGCCAAAAATGTAAACCTACCTACCGCCTGTTGCATACTAGAAATTACCGTCGCGACCGCAAACAAGAACGGATTAACGGCGATAATTCTCATCATACTAATCGCCAGACTGCGACCCTGCTCATCAAGCCCTGGACCAACAATACAGCGCACTAACGGGTCGGCAAAAATAATAATTAAAACACTGGCGATCAACGTGACAATCGCCATAAAATTAACTAAACTTGAGCTCAACTCCCAGGCTGACTTTTTGTTGCCACTCGCCAGTCGTTGATTAAAGACTGGTATAAACGACACACTCAACGCACCCGAAACCAAAATAAAGTACATGAAATCAGGTATCATAAATGCCGCCGTATAGGCATCAATCCCAGCAGGGTAGTTATCAAGATAAAGTCCATTGAGCAGACGATCGCGGTATATACCAAGCAAGCTCGAAATCATTGTTGAGCCAGACAATAGCAAGGCTGCCCACTGAACAGACAGCTTGCTATTAGCGAGAGCGACGACCGATCGAACTCGACTATGCTTGGCCATAAGTCTGTCAAGGCTCCTAGTGGAGCTTTGCCTCCACAGGAAGCTTCGCTCCAACCATAATATCTGTGACCTCTTCCTCTTCGAGAGTTTCGTGCTCAATCAGCGCGGCCTTTAACTTATCAAGCAATGGACGATTAGCCTTTAACACCACTTCAGCACGACGAGCCGCCTCTTTGATTAGCGCCTCGACCTCCTTGTCAATCTCTTGCGCCGTTGCGTCACTATACGGTCGCTCGTGTGTGATCTTATCAAACACCATGCCACCGCTGTCTTCATGAAACACCTGGTCGCGAAGTTTACTCCCCATGCCCTGCTCAATAATCATATCGCGCGCAATCTCTGTCGCTTTGCGTAGATCCGACCCGGCACCAGTTGTGATACCATCATCGCCGTAGATCAACTTCTCCGCTATACGTCCACCCATTGCCCGCGCCAAAATATCTTTGAACTCATAGACATTCGTGTAGCTCTTGTCTTCAGGAGGCAAAAACCATGTCACACCACCAGTCCCACCACGAGGGATAATCGTAATCTTATGAACAGGATCGCTATCTGGCAACACATGGCCAACGATCGCATGACCGGCCTCATGATACGCCGTCATCTCTTTTTCTTGTTCGTTCATCACTTTTGTCTTGCGCTCAGGACCAATTGCGACTTTTTCAAACGCTTCTGTCAAATCGTCGTTTGAAATCCGCTTCGCATTTCGACGAGCGGCAACAATTGCTGCCTCATTAGCAATATTTGCAAGATCAGCTCCACTTGAACCGGCAGTCTTGGCGGCTAATTTATCTAGGTTTACAGTATCGTCAACTGGTTTATTTTTGAAATGAACTTTTAGAATTGCTTCGCGGTCTTTTCGCTCTGGTAGACTAATTGTCGTATGACGATCAAACCGACCCGGCCTGAGAAGAGCAGGGTCAAGTACATCGGCTCGGTTGGTTGCCGCCAGAACAATTATATTTGTACCAGCCTCAAACCCATCCATCTCAACTAGAATCTGGTTAAGCGTCTGCTCACGCTCATCGTGGCCACCACCCATACCGCTACCGCGTTTACGACCCACCGCATCAATTTCGTCAATAAATATGATTGCTGGTGCATTTTTCTTGGCTTTTTGGAACAGGTCTCGGACACGGCTGGCGCCAACGCCAACAAACATCTCGACAAACTCTGAGCCAGAAATACTAAAGAACGGGACACTAGCCTCGCCCGCGACAGCACGAGCCAACATCGTCTTACCGGTGCCAGGATTGCCGACAAGCAACACGCCCTTTGGAATCTTAGCGCCAAGTGTCTCGTATTTTTTAGGGTGCTTGAGGAAATCAACCACCTCCTCCAGGTCCTGCTTTGCGCTGTCGTTACCAGCGATATCATCAAACACAACTCGCTCTTTATCGAGTCCGTACAACTTCGCCTTTGACTTGCCGAAGTTGATCGCCTGACTACTCTGGCCCTGAGCCTGACGCATCATCAACAAGAATAGCCCGATAATTAGTAGGGCGGGGACTATAATCGTCGCAATATTCCAAAACGTCGTTCCAGCCTCTGATGGTGCGCTATCTGACACAACCTTTTTGCCTGTATCGTTGAGGATGTTGTCCTTTAGAAGTGCCGAGACGCCACCGTGAATGTATGACTTCTCAGACGGCTTGTCTTGATCTTTACGGGTAATCGTGAGGTTACTGCCCTCACCCTTGATGCTTTTCAGCTTTCCTGCGTTAGCATCACTAATCACCTGAGATATCGCGACATCTTTGAGCGTCTCGCGTGTCGTCGTGTACGCCCAAACGGCTAGGGTCGCCAAAATCAGAATTGCCCAGAACAGCCCCAGACGAATCGTATTACTCAGGTTTGCTTTTGGTCGTTTCGGCATCAAATTATTGTCCTTTCCCTGCACAAATAAAATTCAAGAAATAACTCTCGCAATTATATCACCGTTACCTCATATTTTCGAGAGGTCAGATGGAGTCTAACGCTATCGCCAACATCATAATTCGTACCTGGCCGTCCAACTTTTATCGCATAGAGCGCACGAATTAGTTGCTGGCGCAGCAATCTATTCCCTCGTAGCAACTCTATCTCAGCTCCTATCAATTCAACAGCACACGTCTCGTCAATCTGCCCAATAAAATACCGACTACCTCTAGCGTATATACCAAGTCGCCCCACCTCTCGATCGATATCATGTCTCAGCTGTAATTGTCGCGCTCTCAACTTCGCCAACTTTATTGAGTCCGTCGCCGATAATAAACGACCGATTCGCCGACGCAATCGATTTCGTAAATACACCTCACTACTATTTGTTGAGTCTTCCACCCATTCGAGCTTATTTCGAATAGCATAGTCATAAATCTGATCCTTAGAAAGCGAAATTAGCGGACGAACGACATCAGAGCGACCGAGTACCGCTAGCCCTCGCCAGCCTGTACCACGGCAGAGGTTGAGGGCAATTGTCTCGACCAAATCATCACGATGATGCGCAGTGACGACCTTAGCATTGTATTTTTTTGCTTGCTCAAACAAGAAACCATACCGAGCCTTACGAGCAGACTCTTCGCTTGCTCGACATCCAAGATGAAGCGACGTCGAAATAAATGGTAGTCCATATAGCCCGGCAAGTACGCGCACAAAACGTGCATCAGCCTGGCTGTCGTCGCCACGAATGCCATGATCGACATGAGCGACAATCAGTCGATGGTCAGTTTTTGTGAGCATATCCAGTAGCACCACTGAATCAACACCGCCACTGACAGCAACAATATAATTCATCAGCGAATTCGTTTTACCACCTTAGCGCCCAACCAAATCCCAACAATACCGCCAACAAAACCGCTAAGAATTGGCATACCACCGAGAACATCTCCCGCACCCCACAAAAAAGGTAGTATCGCACCAATCGCCACGCCAATACCCATCAAAATCATCACTATCGTCTTTTGGCTCATGCGTTTATTATACCAACGTACATATAAGTCAGCTTAGACTATTTATAAGTACCTGGTACTACCAAATGGAATCTTTTGCTTAACCAGGTCGTCGGTCCCGAGTGTGCTGCCTGAATGAATAGTCCTATCGCCGTAGCGTGCATTGATTTCGTCAATCGCCCACACCACTCGCTGTTCACGTGCTAATTCATCACCGAAAAGACTTAGTTGATCGCCAAGTCCATCATGGAGATGATAACAATGAACTCCAATTTCTCGAACATCACCCGTCGGTGCGTGCGCCATCAAGCGCTTAGTAATCCGCCAAATAGCCTGATCGCTATAAAAGGGCAGGGGTGCTAAATATTTTTCGTGCCAATATCCACCCTTTTTACCCCAACGACCGTTGCTCGATCCCAGAGAATCGCCGTCAGACATGCGCACATACACCCCGACCCCTCGCGCCGACTTACCCGCCTTGCGTAGCTTTGCGCCAACTGACTCTACGAGGTTATGCATCCGCGCCATCACGACCTCTCGCGACGCTCCCTGCACCTCCATAACATACTGCCTACCACAACTTTTTAGGTCATAATCCACGTCGTCAACTTCCCATCCACGCAATCTCTGATGCCACCGTTCACCACAAACGCTATGAAAAGCTTCATGCAGCATCTCTGGCGTCGCATCAAGCATATCAAGTGGCGTATAAATACCGACAGCATTTAGTCGACGCTCGTTACGAGACGCGATACCGGTGAGGTCTTTTAGGGTCAGCTCAGACATAACCTCTCGCAAATTCTCGTGGTTAATCACATCAAGTCCATCAGGCTTATGTAAACTCGCTGCCATCTTAGCGAGGAAGCGATTAGGCGCAATCCCAATATTACAGCGCATATGACAGCCTATCTCCTCCTTAAGTCGTCTCTTGATTTCATACCCCACCTCCACGAGATCACGCCTCTTTATTAGGTCAGTTGATCTAGTAAAATCAATCACCCCCTCATCGATCGACTTCATCTGGATGTGTGGACTATAGTCGCTCATAATGCTAATCAACTTGTGATAGACATGGCGATATTTTGGCGGGTCACTCTCTACCCCTACCAAATCAGGACAAAGTTGCTTCGCCTGTGAAAGACTCATGCCAAGCGATACACCGCTTGCCCTCGCCTCGTAACTAGCTGTTACGATTGTTGCATGTTCAGCTCGACGATTGACTATCGCTACTGGCCTTCCACGTAACATTGGTCGCGCCTGTTGTTCTATCGTAGCAAAGCAACTATTGAGGTCGACGTGCATTACTAAGGGCCGACTGGTATTAAATCCCCAATTACAATTCATCAGCCCACCTCATATAGCACCCTCATTCTACCCTATCTCCCTCCATCACTAGTCGCCAAACCAATCGCTCACTATCAAGCTCCAGTCGATAATCCGCCATGCCATCGGTAACATCAAATACATGCACGGTTCGTAGCCCGTGCTTAACGGGATGACATAGACCAATTTCCGTAATATCAACCTCTCTACCACTCAACCGCCTAAACCTACGTGGCACGCACAGATTTTGGCCTGAGCCAAAGGTTGCTATCACCTCAATCCGTTCGTTAAGAATCAGTTCCTCGTTCACGTTTTTACCCCCTCACGCCAAATCTGCCACAACCAGATCGAAAAAGTTGTCGGCCCAGACCGTTTAATGTCCGCCTCGGTCGAGCAAGAGTAATTTAATTTTTGAAAAGTCCAAAAAGTGTAATGGGTCAATCGATCGATCATTTCAAGTTATCTCCGATAATCCAGGCGGCAAGCAAGTGCCAAAAACCTAGATTGAAATCTACTGACAATAAACCAGCTGTTACAGTGATGGCTGAGCAGATTATCTTTATCTTTTTAGAGAAACGCTTATTGAAATATGTTGCCCGTGCTTTCGCCCGTTTCTAGCAATTCGCCCGAAAGACAACCGATATACCCATTAGGCGAGGGACGCTTAGCCAGCCGGCCAGTGTGTATCGCCTGGAATACTTTCAGTATAGAACCTCTAGAAAATCTCTGCAAGCTCTGGTATAATTAACCAAAGTTTGGCACCATAGCTCAGCTGGTTAGAGCGCAGGACTCATAAGCCTGAGGTCGGTAGTTCAAGCCTACCTGGTGCTACCAGAAATTATAAATATTTGTCAGCAATACGTTGGCAAATATTTTTTAACCTAAATTTCCAAACTAAAAAGGCCGCCGATGGAGACCCTTTTAGTTTACTTAATTTGTCTCTAGCTAGTCATCTATATCATATTGATAAGATGTAGATCGCGATGTATCCGCGTGCATACAATAACAAACCTGACCAGCTGGATGGCTTGCTGTGCTGTATATATAATCGCTCCAATAATCTGCTATTGTTCCTACCCCAGCATCTTTTATATAGTTAGCTTTCATACCGGAAACATAGCTAGATCTTGCCTTTTTCTCACTACGATAATTCGTGCAAAGCTGATAATAAAATCGTTGGTCCTTACTGTTGTTCGATCGTCCAGCTAACGGATCAACCAACCCGGGGCCACCTTTATTTAACCAACCACCACCACTAGCTGGATGCGTATTTGGCTTATAATCCACTAGTTTTTTGTCGATCACCTGCTTATCAGTATTAGACTGCGATAAGCCAGAGCCCCCTAGGTCGTTCAGTGAACTTGGAAGCTTTTTGTTTTTTCGTGTATACGCTCTAATGTCGCTTGCAATTGACGATAGCGCCGACTCTACTAAGTGATCCTGTTTTGTACGTGACGTCTCAAGCGCAGGACCGACAAACGCTGCAACGGTAAACCCAAGTGCCAATGTGCCCAAAACCACCCAGATAACCCTACGGATTATTGCCTTGCGTCCGCCAAATACAACTCGAAATGCAAGCGAACCGTAGACAATCGCCATAACTAGCCCCACTAGGAGAACCCGAATCGACTCGTTACTGTCGCCAACCGAACCGCCTAGCATCATCATCAAAAGCGAGAACACCATCGCTATCAAACTGCCTATTGACATCAGCACAAACGGAACGGCGTGAAGTAGCATAATAATTTTAGCTCCACCCTGTTTATGGACCACCTCATGCTTGGCGTAAAACCAATCCGCAACCAAAGCACTGATCGACATGACAATAACAGCGGCAAGCGGATAAACTAGCCCAGACTCCTCAGACCACTCTGAAGAATGGTTTTGTGTCGTAAAGAACTTCACAACTAACACCGCCAACCAGCTCATTGACACGCCGTACAGGAACCAAAATGCATAACTAAGCCACTGCAAGACAAGCAGACCGCCTGGCGTCCGCACAGGTACTGATGGCTCACTGGCTACAGCAGCGCTGGCTTCTCCGCCAACTGGAGGAGGACTGACGGATTCAGTGTCTTTAGTACCCGCTTCTGATGTTGGCCCGGCATCATTAATTACTTTCTCGGTTTTTTCTGATGTAACCGCTTGTTCAGCACCTTCCTTTGGTCGCCCCTCAGGGGACTCATCTCGAAGTGTCTTTACATTCTGTTCATCTCTTGGCTCTTCGCTCATATGATTGTCCTCATAGTTAGATACTTAGCAGTATACCATAAGCGGTTTTTGGCTGCAGTCTTGCATGAGCCTGATAAACAACTAACGCCCCTAACTAGAGGCTAGACACGTATCAAAAGTCAAAGTCCTCGACATCCAATGCTTCTTCATGCATAGATACGAAATTGCGCAATTCACTAAGCGAACGCGGGGTATTCCAGGTTGCCAGCCCGAGAGTATCATGAATATTAACCAACTCTGTGTCAGTTGTGATTTCCATATTTTTGCCTTTTTTGTTTTTTATTGACTTATACGTCTAATATAGCACAAACTTGCAAAAAAAGCAATACCTTTATACAAAATAGTTGATTCCTGGTTGACTATGTCACCCGCCATCTTTGAAAGCTGGAAATATACACCTCGTAATGTACGGTTATGGCTGCTCTCTAGCACGCCAAAAACTAACCCTCATCAATTGACTTTACAGAGACGCTTATGGTATAAATGACAAAAGAGGGAACGAAATAAACATGGATTATCTTTTGACCTTTAGTATCATCGCGCTCGCCGCGCTGATTCATGCCAGCTTCCAGCTTGGTATTAGTATGGTGACACTTCTCTCGGGACATGCAGCTGGACGAAGTGCTCCACGCGGCCGATCATTAGGATTAATCGGAGCTTTTTTGTTCGGCACGCTAGTTATGACCAGCTTGATTATCTCGATGATATCCTACGTTAGTAGTTCGCTATTTCACCAAAAAGTTCCAACTTTTGCTTGGTCGGCAGCCTGTGGTGTTATAATTGCAATCGGTATTGCAGTCTGGACTTTCTACTACCGCCGAGGTGGTGGTACGTCGTTATGGATACCTCGTGGATTTGCTCAGTTTCTCACTAATCGTATCAAGGCTACCCGATCGCGTACCGAAGCTTTCAGCCTCGGAATGAGCGGTGTGTTGTCAGAACTTATATTCATTATAGGCCCGACCACGGCAACGGCCTTTTCGCTGGTATCTATGCCCCCTCGTCTCCAGCTTCTAGGTATACTACTCTATGTTTTCGTCGCCTCACTCGGAATGATTATCGTTACCATACTCATCGGGAGTGGGCATAGTATCAGCCGAATTCAACGATGGCGCGAGACAAACAAGCGCTTTCTCCAGTTTGCGGCCGGAAGTGGACTAGTGATTCTAGGATTTTACCTATATGCAAATGAAGTGGTCACCGACTCTATATCACTCCTGGGAGGTCGATAGTGGGCAACGTTATCGATGTGGTCAAAAGAGGTGGCAAACGACCAACTGAGCGTTTTGACCGAGACAAACTACATGCGAGCGTCTATGCCGCCTGTCGCAGTGTCCGTAGCCTAGATGGCCTAGCCAACGACACTGCCCGCAAAGTGTGCGACCTAGTCATAATCTGGACCGACAATAAATCTGAGATTACCAGTGCCGATATCCGGCGACAGGCCGCCAAAGCACTCGAGACCTATCACCCCGATGCCGCATATCTTTACAAACACCACAAAGTCATCATATGAGGAGACCACACAAATGGCAAAAAAACACAATTTTGATTACGATCTGATAGTTATCGGTAGCGGTGCAGGCGGTTCTGCCGCCGCAACAATTGCTGCTCGCGAGGGAAAAAAGGTAGCAATTATCGAATCAGACACATTTGGCGGTGACTCTCCCAACTGGAGCGACGTGCCGACAAAAGCCCTTCTACATGCCGCCCAACTATATGATGAAGCCCGTCGTGGAGCAAGGTTTGGCCTCCGCTCGGCGACTCTCAGCTACAACTACCCAAGTGTACTGGCCTGGAAAGATCTCGCCGTAAAACGAACTGGAGCTGCCGGTAATCGCAAGTTCTACGAATCACAAAATATTGATACATTTGCGGGTTACGCCCACTTCCTATCTCCGAACGAAGTGTCAGTCAACCGAAAACACCTGTCAGCCGCACGCTTTTTGGTAGCAACTGGCTCTCATTGGGTCGCACCCCATATCCCTGGCCTCGATAAAATCCCCTACCTGACACCTCGCACCATCCTAGAAGCAACCAGGCCACCAAAGAGTATCTATATTATCGGCGGCGGTACGATTGGCGTAGAAATTGCTCAATTACTCGCAATATTTGGGACTAAGGTATATCTCGCGGAAATAGCCGCTCGAATCTTGCCCAAAGAAGAAGAGGAAGTGGGTGAACTAATCGAACGAATCCTGCGTGAAGACAAAAAAGTCACAGCCCTTACGCAAACTCGCACCCTATCAGCAGTCAAAGATGGTCTCGGCTATCGAGTCACCTTCCTACGCGGCGGCGTCGAAAAATCAGTGCGTGTCGACGAAGTGCTTGTCGCTACGGGTCGCACACCAAATCTCGACTTAGGTCTAGAAAATGCCTCTATCGCCTATGATCCAACTGGCATCACGACAAACGAGCACCTCCAGACAAGCGCACGCCACATTTATGCCGCTGGCGATGTTCTCGGACATTCTAGCCATACACACACTGCGCTCCTTGAGTCACGCATTGTCGCCCATAATCTATTTGCAAAAAACCAAATAACTCCTGATTATACTGCAACCCCGCGCCTCACCTTTACCTTTCCAGGTGTTGCAACCGTTGGCTACACTGAAGACGACTGTATTAAACGCGATCTTCGCGTCAATACAGCGCTAGCCCCACTAAATATCATTGCCCGCAGCAATACTAGCGATTTTCGCGATGGCTTTGTTAAACTTATCACCGACAAAAGAGGCGTTCTGATTGGGGCAACCGTCGTCGCCCCTCACGCCGCCGAGATTATCCACGAACTTGCCCTCGCCATTAAACACGGCATGACGGCACGAGATGTTGCAAATACACCACACGCCTTCCTCTCCTGGAGCGAGGCAGTACGTGTAGCAGCCGGAAAGTTAGTAAAGTAGGATTTTTCTAAGCCTCCAGTGTGAGTCCAAAAGAAAACACCCGTCTATCCGACAGGTGTTTTCTTTGGTCGCGGGGGCAAGATTTGAACTTGCGACCTCTTGGTTATGAGCCAAGCGAGCTGACCAGGCTGCTCCACCCCGCAATACTAAGTTTTTGCACGTCGTAAACGATGCAAACCCTATCTTATCACATGCCTCTTATTGGCGCAAGACTTCGGCGTTATTACCAAGCAAAAAGTTTATCCATTGATCAAAATTACTTGACGCTGGTGTCGTAGCTCTGGTTGAGGGAGCTAGCGATTTTTTTTCACTTTCTTTGTCTGCCATAACTACAGCAGGGCTATTTTTTGGCAATAATAACACTTTCTCTCCGGGCGCCGCTAGACCTAGATTTGTCCGCGCCGCCAGATCCTTGTATTCATCGCTCTTATAGTAGTTTTGCTGGTACTGCAATGTATCAACCTCAAGTTGCATCAGATCAAGCTCTCGCTTCTGGCTATCAACCATCTTTTGGGCAGCAAAATTTGTCTGCATAATCGATATAGATCCCCACGCCCAACCCGTTGCAATAAGAAGCGCCACTACAATCACTATATTGTTTAATGTACCATACGTATTCCAGAGGTGACGAAGCTTTTTTTTGATACCCACGAGAGCCATAACTAAACTTATTATAGATGAATAGCGATAAATGAGCTATAATATACCTCTAGTGCGACTTAAGTCGCAACTAGCCCACCCGCTAAGTCGCCTTAAGGTCGGGTTGTGACTTAGAACCTATCAGTGTCAGTATATTTTCTAATATGGGGGTATAGCTCAGTGGTCAGAGCAGCGGGCTCATAACCTGTTGGTCCCTGGTTCAAGTCCAGGTACCCCCACCAAAAAAACGACACCTGAAATCACCGCCTAAGACGGTGATTTTTTATTTACACCCCCTAAGTTACTCTGCTTAGAGAGCCGTTTTTTGTATTCAGCACGACGCTTGGCTGATTGTTCGTCTTTTGGGTCTAGGAATATCTTTTTAAACAAAATCCTTGTGGCTCTATAGTCATCATCAACATCATACGGCGAAAGCCCCGCCTCAATCATCTGGTCATACCCAAACGCCTCTCTGAGGGCACTTGAGCTAGCCTGCAAATGCTTACGACGACAATTCTCGACCGACCCTGCATCTTGAATTGGTTTACCTGAGCGAAGGTAGCCCTCGAGCTTGTTGGCTATCGCATGCTCATCAAGAGCCTGGGCTAGCGCTAGCGCTCGTACACCAAGATCAACCGACGGACCAGCCTTTTCACCGATCTCTCGAAGGGCGTCAAGCGCTCGTTCGTGATCCTCCTCAGCCATAGCCCTCTCATACCTGTCGTCCTCAGACGCGCTCGCCGTATCCGGTGCTAGCTCAGGAGCATCATCAATTGGTCGCACATCGCCGTCAATCAGTACGGAGCGAGAGTTAAGCTTTTCTAACATGTCTCTATTATAGCATAAGTATCAACTAATGTCAATCTGAGAACCAGCCAATCAAAAAAGCCCCGATGGAGACAACCTCCGGATATGGAGGTCGCGGGGGATCCGACGGGGCTAATTTGGCACCTGTTTGTTTGTATTCTTAGCATACTATGGTATCGATAGTGAGCGCAAGCGTTTTGATATGTAAAGTTATCCACAAGCCTAGCAAAAAACTGTTTCTGTAGACGGTATCTCTAGTAAAGCTATTTTTAGGATAAAGTTTCCCACCCAAAAGACCCCCTAAAAGGAGGTCTTTTTACTATCACTCAAGTGATTATTTTTTCTTTGAAACTGTCAGGAATCCATTACGTGGATTTTCTTTGACAACGCGATCTGCTGGCAAATCAACTGGAGTACCTTTTGCGTTCTTCTCTACCTTTGCAAAGAAGTAGATAGTCTGTGGTTTACCGCCACGAAGTGTCACTTCGGTCTTGTGCAGGTAGTAGGTAACACCCTTTGAGTTAGTGTGCTTGTAGGCCATTGTAGTCATACCTCCTATTAGCTATTACAAGAGATAGCTTACCCCAGGGGGTTGAGGCTGTCAACACTTTTCACCTCTATTCTTCCTCTATAGCAAGGCTAGACAATCTCTACAGCTGGCGATAGTGACGCCGAAGCAGTAATCTCAACACGCCAAGAGCGATCAATCTAACCACTGTAATTATCATTACAAAGAAAGTAGCAACGATTGACCAACCTGCGAAATCAGGCGACCAGATGGGTGCATTAAACTCATAGCGATAGAGGGCTGGATTCGGAAGCTTGATAGTAGATGGATCAGTAACCTGCCCCTCTTTGGTTAGCTCCGCCAACATACAGTCCTGATAGGCCTTGCTGTAGCCCCGAATCGAGAGATTTGGGTTACAGACGGCATCAGCTCGCGCCTGAGGAGAGTCTGCACCCCCTGGGCTGTTGCCTGTCATCGCTTTTTTGACGTCTCGATTGTACTGTTCCTGTAAATAAAGCGTACCCGAGCTAGCGTTCATATGGCTAGATGAGAACCGCTGCAAGTCATAAAGTCGAGCTGAGGTTTCTTGTGCATCCCCTGCCTTGTCGGCTGACGTAACAGCGTTACGGCGAGCAATCATGCCAGTATTGTTGAGGCGTAGAAATGTCGCTGTTAGGAACAGCATCAATACTAAGACAATGATCAGTTGCCATGTCTTGATAGCTCGAATATGCTTGATGCTTTTTCGAAGTTGTCGATTATCGGCCACTAATTAATCCCACCTCATATTGCTAGTGTCTTTAGTATACACTTTTTTAGCGTGCCGCGCGACTGACTATGAGCATTATCAGCTCGTATGCGGCGGCCACGAAAAATAGCACCATAAACGCATTTTTTTGGTCAATTGTCATCAGCGCGACAGCAAGCACACAACAACCGAGCGCTGCACCGAGATTCAGCATCATCTCAACCATCATCATATAACTAATGCGGAAACCAGACGTATCAGCAACATCAAACAACACCCTGGTAAACGGCATAGCATAAGCGCTCGTCGCTGTTTCGCTAGTAATGTTCGTTGCAATCACTGCCGGAGGTGTCTGGACAAAGGGTCGAAATACGTGAAGTATTGAGTTTACCACCGTACCAAAGACTAGCAACACATCACCCTTTCGTTTATCTATCACACGACCAAACACCCAGGCAGCCACCATCGACACCAAAACACCGAGAGAGGCGATACTACCGAGCGCCGCATACACCCCTCTCCAAGTCCACTAAACACAAATAGCGTTGCGAACAGCGCCCAGCCCATACCGCTAGCTACAAAATCAAATCCCACAACAGTTTCTGCCACGAGACTCGGAATAGCCAGGCGCCAAGGAAAACCCCTAAAGCGCAACTTTGCACGTGTTACTGTAGGCTCTACAGTACGAAACAACGGCACAGCCGAAAATACAAATAAAATCGATGCAAGAATAATCGTCGCCTCTGGAGACCATATCGACGCAATCGCTCCACCTACAAGCGGACTAATCACTCGTGCTATTTTTTCAACCTGCTGCATCCTGCCTATCTCTTTGCCGGCACGATCAATGTGCTTTACTTTGCTAAAGTTGATCATGTGACACATGTTGTATAAGGTAGTCGACATCTGCTGAAATAGGCCGAAGATAGCTATTGCAATCATCACATGATCATTTATCACTCCCACAAGCGCAAAAGCAACGAGCGAAGGAATACGCAGTAAGTTGGCAAGCAGTATACCGTGCTTTGGACCATAATAGGCCGCATATTTCGCTGCCAGATACGAAAACGGTATCTTCATCAAGTACCACACCGCATAAAAGAGGGTAATAAAAATCAGACTATAACCTAATTTGTACAGATAAACAGCTGCAAAAAGATTGACGATATTAGCGGCAAATACGGTGATTAGGCGCGACGTATAAAGTTCTGCTATTTGGTCAAATGAAACACTCCGCCAATAATGGCGACGTCGCAAAAGTCTACTAATAATTCGCCCTATCATATCTACCTTATGTGTAATACTTGTCGAGACAGTATACCATTTTGCTTATAGTATCTCTAGGTCAAAAGTAGCCATTTTTGTGCATTTAGGTTAAACATATATAAACTCCTGCTCGTGCTATACTAGCTTACATGAACATTTACTTCTGTGGAATTGGCGGAGTGGGTCTTGGTCCGCTAGCAGAAATTGCTCGCGACGCAGGTCACGTGGTGCGTGGCAGCGATCTTCATGACAGTCTGACGACCCAAGAACTACAGAGTCGAGGCATCAGTGTAAGCACCGATCAATCTGGCGACTATCTCGCCTACTGCCATAGTCAGCAAAAGATTGACTGGTTTGTCTATACATCAGCGATCTCTCCAGACCACCCAGAATTGCTACGAGCTAAAGAGCTTGGAATATACACCGCCAAGCGTGATGAACTAATTAATTATATTATCAATGAGAAAAACCTAAAGCTCATCGCCGTTGCTGGTACTCACGGCAAAACAACTACTACAGCAATGGTCGTATGGACATTCCGACAGTTAGGGATTCCTGTTAGTTTTTCAGTTGGCTCAACCATGAGTTTTGCCCCGAGCGGACACCTCGACCCAAAGTCAGAGTACTTTATATACGAGTGTGATGAATTTGACCGAAACTTTCTCCACTTTACGCCTCATCTTTCACTAATTACTGCGATCGACTATGATCACCCTGATACATATCCGACTGAGGAAGATTACGTCAATGCATTTACTGAGTTTATCAACCAGTCAAACCAGGCTATCATGTGGAAACATGATACGCTCATGAATGTTATTCCGCCCCGCACAACATGGCAACTCAAAGATTCAGAGGTGATGGACTTTAAGATGCCAGGTGCTCATAACCGCGCTAACGCAACCCTTGTAGCAAAAGCATGTGAATATCTAAAACTTGGCAATCCCGCTCGCACCAGGACCGCTCTAGAATTATTTCCAGGTGCCTCACGCCGTTTCGAGCGTCTTGCACCAAATCTCTACACAGACTACGGCCATCATCCGAAAGAAATCGCTGCTACACTACAAATGGCTCGCGAGATATCAGATCACGTTGTGCTCGTCTACCAACCACACCAAAACACTCGTCAGCACCAGGTACGATCGAGTTATACGACATGTATGGAGCTTGCTGAGGAGATATTTTGGCTTCCCACTTATTGCTCTCGAGAGGACCCTAACCTCCCGACACTTGAACCACAAGAACTCACTAGCCAACTTTCGAATCGAAATATAGTTGTATACGCCGACATGAATGATGAACTATGGTCGCATATCGAGCAAGCACGCAACAACGGTAAGCTTGTCCTCTGCATGGGTGCGGGCACGATTGACGGATGGGTGCGCAAAATGCTCAACCCTCATGGTTTCTAGTAAGGACCCATAAAAAGAAATTATCACTAAAAGGCTTGGTGTTACAATTTGCATCATATATTACACACCTACCTATTAAGTAGTCGTATAGCGAAAAATATTTTGACTAAAGATAACATGAAAAACTAGATACCTGCTATGGGTAGTTATGAAACCGAGAAGTGATTCGCAACCAAAACTTCTGCAATAATATACGCCAACCACAGCCCAACAAGTATTAGTGACTCACGTCGATGTAAACGATAGTTTGACCGAAACAGTATAATCAATATAATTGACGCTATAACCATAGAGCCACCAGCTACATAGGCGATGCGTTGTGGGAATGTAAATGGTGACATAAGAGCGACGATACCTATAACCGTTGTCGCATCGGCAAGTACCGAACCGAGAACATCACCAACTGCTAATCCGTGATTATGAGACTTTATCGCTTTTATACCAAAAAACACCTCTGGAACGGTCGTGCCCAGACTAACAATCAGGATACCAACTAGTATTGGTGCAATCCCAAGCGTAGTCGCAAGTTGATGGGCGGACTGGACTGTAAAATGTGCCCCCGCCAGTAGCATCGCCATACTACCAATAAGCAGTGTCATGTTCAGCGCATGGTGCTTTAGCCCGCGCTCCCTGGTTTTTACATCAACACTACGCTTAAATACAAAGAAGCTAAATATCAGTCCGACAACAAGCAGTACCGCCCCTCTGCGCGCGAGAACTCTCCGTCTAGTCCGAGTAGTATCGGGATTGTGAGAAATAATGGATATATGGCAACTTTTCGATAAAGACCCTTTTCAATCCGAAGCCCAGACTTGCCAGCCACAAACGCCAAAATTACAAAAACAATCGTCAAATCAGTAACATTTGACCCAAGCAAAGTACCCACACCAAACGACGGATTACCCTGCAGACTAGAGGAAACGGCAATAAATGTCTCTGGCAAAATTGAAATAAACGACACCACAAAAAACCCGACAAGATAGCGTGGCACACGAAACCCCTCCGCTACCTTCTCGGAATATTTTGTTGCAAAGCCCGCCCCTTGAGCAACAACGTAAAGCGACAGTACGAGTAAGGCTATATCTTCCATTGATTTTTATGTTAAAAGTATATACTTTTATTATGACAAATGGTCTAAAGATTGTCCAATCGGTGGACGTGCACGTACGAATGAGGTAGTTCGACCGTCGTCGAGCCAGCGTGTCTCGTAGCTGGTCAGTATCTTGTAGTCGTCCGACAGGTCACTCTCATGAAGATTAAACGCCAACTCATCAATTAGCCACCCCTCTCCGACCAATTGTTCTAGCGTCCATGCAAAAAAATCCGGGGAGTCGTGCTTGATATAAAGCCCTCCATCTGGTCGCAAAATATCATGATATCGCCGGAGAAATGTCGGGTGCGTCATACGCCTCCCAGCACTGCGTTGACGAGGAAACGGATCAGAAAACGTTAGCCAAATTTTACTTACCTGATGGGCAGGAAACAGCTCACCGATCTGATCAGCGCGCGCTCTTATAAACGAAATATTCTCCACACCCTCCTCGAGTGCCCGATAAGCTCCAAATTGAAGCCTATCCGCCTTTACGTCAACAGCTACAACTCGCTTTTCAGGGTGACGTTTTGCAAGCTCTAGCGAAAATAAGCCAGTTCCCGCCCCAACCTCAACTATATCGACGGCCTGTCGTTGCCACTCCTCAAACTCAAAACAGTTCTTGGCATTGTGAAATTTTGCAAATTTATATTTTTTACGCTTGCGGGTGATTATGAAGTCGTTTGGGTCTAATAATTCACTCATTCACTTAATTATAGCGTGACTTATCGACCGAAAAAAACCATATAAGTAACAGCACGATCATACCTATAGCGACTAGTGGTATACTATAGGCATATGCTTGAAACACTAACCCAATGCGCAACCACAATTCTAATCGGTCTTGCCTGTTATTGGCTTGGGCCACTTATCATCAACTGGCTAATGACCCACATATTTGTTACTCATTACCAGCGAACTTTACACAAAAAAGACCTCGAGAAGCGCCAGCGTACCCTGGGCGGTATGTTTACGAATGTTTGGCGTATCATCGTCGTAGTTATAGCCTTGTATTTTATTCTGCAGGCTGTCATTGGTAAGGAGCAAGCATTCACGCTTCTTGCGCCACTGTTCGCTAGTGCCGGCATCATTGGCGTCGCTCTCGGTTTTGGCGCTCAGTCTCTCGTCAAGGACTTTATCTCGGGTATTTTTATAATTAGCGAAAATCAATATCGTGTCGGTGATGTTATCGAAATCGAAGGTTTTGGCGGTACCGTTGAGCGCATAGGTGTAAGGTCGACAGTTATACGTGATGTTGACGGCAACGTTCATTTCTTCCCCAACGGCATGGTACAGCATATTATTAACAAAACCATGGGCTACAGTATGGCGCGATTCACTCTAGCAGTAGCGCCAGACACCGACATCGATAAAGTCGCAAAGATTATTGACAAAATTGGACTTAAACTTGCCTCAGAAGAAAAATGGAAAGATAAAGTCCTTGAGGCGCCTCGTTATGTGATGATGGGTGAATTTACTGCAACCGCCATCAATCTAATCGTCTCAGGCAAAACCCAACCTTCTGACCAATGGAGCGTTACCGCAGAAATGCGCCGTAGGATCCTAGAGAAATTCGACCAAGAGGGAATTGAGATCGGTACCATACCAGTAATTCCGACTACCCCAAAGAAAAAATAACTAAACTATTGCTCTACTTCAGTATCATTGGGAGCCAATAGCTGAAGTGACGTATCGCTGAGGGCTTTTTTGTCGAAACTTTCAACATTAGTAACACGCGTGGCACGCTTATCGTAGCGACCATAAAACGACTTAAACGCCGACTCATCAAGTGCACCAGTCGCCGGGAAAGTATCATTTGCGTCCTCGCCACGCTGGGCATCTTTGCGAATTGACTGATAGCCTGGACGACTGAGATCGACTTGTTCAGCTCCACTAAGTTTATATAGACTCAGCCCAACCCCAACTAATACAGACGCAATAATGATAACCATCGCAATAAGCATAAAAAATCTGTGGCGCTGCCACTGCGTCATAGTTACCGCCTCTTGCTTCAGAGATTCAACTGTAGTCATCTAGCGTAACTCCCTGTCTTTGCTTGAACCTGCATGCGTATCGTTTCGACTCCATCACGGTACGTTTTTACGAGCCCTGCAAGCGAAAGAACTTTCTCTCTAACTGCCGCCCTCTGTGAACGTGCAAGGATAATCGTATCGTAAAACGTAACTGGTTGATCGCTACACTTCATCTGCATGGCCCTTAGCATAGTCTGTTCGTATTGCTGATAAAGACTACGAAACTCATCAATCTGCTTATTGTACTCAACCGTAGTTTTTGTGAGTGCAACACCGTCAAGTTTTGCTAACGCTACTCGGCTATTCATTGGCGCCATGTACTTAGTTGAAATCGTTTCATGCTCCTGGCCAAGGTGAACCCGCGAGAGCGCATCGCTCGAGTGAATTCCAGTCAATGTCGCCTGTACGCTCTGGCAATTTGTACGGATCATCGCAATTTGGCTAGCGTTAAGCATCAGTACACTCTCTAGATCCTCGGCATATGTAACAGGCCCAATCACGAGGGTAAGTATGGCGCTAGCAATCAATACACGTTTTAGCATCTTGCTTCATTATCTCTCAGCCAAGCCACTTGGTCAAACATGGCGCCAACCTAGGAGACTCTTTAAGTATCTAAAGTCCAAGCTCGTTAAGTTGCATTGGGTCGACTGTTGACGGCGAGTCCATCATTACATCGACACCCGAACCGTTCTTTGGAAAGGCCAAGGTCTCGCGGACATTAGTTTCGTCAATGAGTTCCATGAGAATTCGGTCAACACCAAAGGCACAGCCAGCGTGTGGTGGTGCGCCGTATTTGAAGGCGTTTAGCATGGCGCCAAACTTTTCCTCGACGTAGCTTTCGCTAAAGCCAAGTAGGTCAAACACTTTGTATAGCACTGCTGGGTTGTGGTTGCGCACGCCACCGGAGCAAATTTCGTAGCCATTCATCACCATGTCGAACTGGTCAGCCACGATAGCGAGCTTGTCAGCGTCAGTCGTCGCCGATTCCAGTGCTTGCAGCCCACCCTTTGGCATGCCAAATGGGTTGTGACCAAAGTCAAGCTTCTTGCCGTGGTCGTCCCATTCGTAGAACGGAAAATCGATAATCCAGGCAAAGGCCACCACGCTCGGGTCTTTCAGGTTGAAATGAGTAGCAAATTCGTTTCGCAAGCGACCAAGCACGGCGTTGACGACCGGGCGAGTGTCGGCACCAAAGAAAACTGCGTCGCCATCAGCCGCACCAGTTTTTTGCTGAATCCCCGTGAGCTCTGTTTCGCTCAAGAACTTGGCAATTGGTGATTTTGCCTCGCCATCTTGGTAGGTGATGTAAGCTAAGCCGCCTGCCCCTTCACTCTTAGCAATGTCAGTGAATTGGTCGATTTGCTTACGGCTGAGACTGGCGCCATTTTTAACGCAAATCGCCTTGATACATTCGGCGTTTTTTAACACGCCAAATTCAGTGTTGGCGAATACATCGGTCAGCTCAATCAGCTCCATGCCAAAACGTAGGTCCGGCTTGTCCGAGCCATACGTCTCCATGGCGTCGCGATAGGAAATACGCGGAATTGGACTGCCGTCACCGACCGCGAGACCGCTCAAGTCCAGCAACTTCTTGCCCGCAAACTCAGTCGCGAGCTGCCGCATCAACGGTTCGACCTCACGGCGAACCTCCTCTCCATCCTCAACGAAGCTCATCTCGAGATCCAGCTGATAAAACTCGCCGTACAATCGATCGGCCCGCGGATCTTCATCGCGAAAACACGCCGCCAACTGGTAATATCGCGGCACACCGCCAACCATCAGCAATTGCTTGAACTGCTGCGGTGCTTGCGGCAGCGCGTAAAACTTATTTTCCTGCAAACGACTTGGGATCAGAAAATCGCGCGCACCTTCGGGGCTGGAATTTGCCAAAATCGGCGTCTGAATCTCAATGAAATCACGGTCATCCATGTACTGATGCATCCGTCGGTACATTTCGGCGCGTTTTTTCAGCATCTGTTGCATCTTCGGACGGCGCAGGTCGAGATAGCGATACTTAAAGCGCAAGTCCTCGCCCGCCTGGTTTTCCTCAGCAAACGGCTGGATTGGCAGAGTTTCAGCCCGGTTCAAAATTACAATAGAGTCTACGGCAATCTCAATTGCTCCAGTTGGAATCTTGTCGTTCTGAAGATCACTAGCGCGCTCCCTCACCTGACCTTCGGCACAGATTACATATTCATCGCGTAGTTCCTCGGCGTGAGCAAACGCATCTGGAGTATCTGGATTGGCTACGAGCTGGACAATACCAGTATGGTCACGTAAGTCAATAAAAATCAGCCCACCATGATCTCGCCGGGAGTGCACCCAGCCGCTCACCATAACGCGCTGGTTGACCATAGCTGGCGTTAGCTTAGTGTAGGTTCGTTTCATAAAAATTCCTTGTTTAGATTAGTCGCTAGTTAGCTAGTCATGGGTCGCATACACATTTCTGCGTCGCTCTACGCAAAAATGCCGACCCGTTAATTACTATTACTGACGCCTGCTATGTATATCATTTACGCTATACTTTACCACTATTACGGTAAGTTGTCTATTTTAGACATTGGCACCGTGCGTTGAATTATTGTTGTGCTTCGCGTTACGAGCAGCGACAACCCTCAGATCGTCATGTAGATCAAATTCATCAACAATCTCACGTCCCAACAACGCCTCTATCACGTCTTCTAGAGTCACAATCCCTGCCGTTTCGCGATAGCCATTGACGACGATAAATAGATGGTGCCTCGTTTTGAGAAATGCAGCTAAAGCGTGGTCAAGAGTCTGGTCTTGGTTTATATAATAGACTTTCTTTTCCATAGCTTGACCAGCTGTTTGGGTAGTTTTTTCTCGGAGCGTCAGCAGTTCTTTGATATGAAGTACACCTATCACATGATCGATATCCCCATCAATCACCGGAAATCGGCTATGTCCGGTCCGGTGTAGTTCATCGAGCATCAGCGGGCCGATTACCTCGTCTTTGCCGATCGTCTCGAGTACATTCCTCGGCGTCATAACGCTCTCAACGGTTTTTTCATTAAAATGTAAACCGTTTTTGATAAACTTTCGCTCATTGGTTGTGATAGCTGCCCGCGACGTATCAATAATATGCTCTAGCTCTTCTCGAGAGCAAACCTCAGTAGACCCTTTTGAGAGCGGAACCACCCGAATAAACTTCATGATCCGATCGTTCTTATCGATAAAGTGTAAAATAGCTGGTTCAAAATGTTCAAACAGCCGTTCTGCAACGTGATGGACAACATCAGCTTTTGCAACTCTACCGTAAAATAACGCCAAAACAACACTGATCGCTATACCAACTGGTACACCAAACCCACCAACTGCCGTTACAACCGAAATTACCAACAACAGCGCTTCGACTACGCGCCGAAGGGCAATAACGTCATCTGCCATAACCTCGCGACGCAATTCTTCCGCAGCGAATGAATTGCCCTGCTTACGGCGACGCTCCAGTTCAAAAAGCGACAAAATCGAACGTCGAGGCGTGATACTGGCAACAAGGACTAGCAAAAATGAACTAATACTCCACAAGATAATCCACACTGTCTGCATAGCTCTATTGTAACCCATATAGCTTGATTCACTATGGAGATGGGCGGTATACTATAGCTAGTTAGAATAAGGGAGTTTGGTATGACAAAAAAAACATGGCTTATTTTTGGGGCAATATGCATCGCGCTGCTGGGTGGACTAATCTACGCGTCACGAGGTAATCGTATCGACGTCTCAAACGTTGACACCAAAGTAGCTCAGAGCGCCTCTGAACAAAGCGGTAACATAGGAGACCACACCTACGGCAACACCTCAAGTAAGGTCGTTCTCATTGAGTACGGCGATTACCAGTGTCCTGGGTGCGCATCTTCATACCTAGCGATCAAACAAGTTGTCGATAAGTACAAAGACAAGATGGGCTTTATCTTTCGCAGTTACCCGCTCTACACTAGCCACCCAAATGCTTTTGCAGCTGCCGCGGCCGCTGAAGCCGCCGGCCTACAGGGTAAATTCTGGGAAATGCACAATAAGCTGTATAGCGACCAAAGCGCTTGGAATCAACTAACTGGCACTTCACGGACCGAGTACTTTGTGTCTGTTGCAAAATCAATCGGTATTGATGGAGACAAGCTCCAGTCAGAGCTCGATAACCCGAATATCAAGCGAAAGATTGATTTTGACAAGATACTAGGTGAGAAAGATAAGGTTACTGGTACTCCCGGATTCTATATCAACGGTAGAAATGTTAGCGATCAATATTTCAAGGACGGTAAAATTGTTAGCAAAAATACCCAAGGCGCTGCTGTAGTATGGAGTAGTGCCGAGGCCTTTGAAAAGCTGGTTATCATACCGGCACTAAAAGAGGCGGGTATCAATATTTAGTCTGTATTCAAAAAATATACGAAAACACCCCGGGTGCCTGGGGTGTTTTATCATCTCTAAAACCGAGAGTTGTAGCGTATATGCTATTTAGTGTGCAATATACAGCTGCCATTTGGCAGGCACCACATCCACCGCGATCTTTTTACTCCGACTTGGGGCAAATTTGATTGCTATTGGCATGTGTTAATTCCTGGTTCGCTTTAGTGGAAGCGTCGGTCGACCTTTTAAAGCTCACGTAGCGTGTTTATTTCTCGTAACGCTTCTTTGAACCATGAACAAGAGTAGCAAATCGAAGCTTTTTGACGCAAGCATGGGCGATATAGCGTTCCCGCAAACTACGCTATTCACCTGGCGTCCGGCTGTTTGTATTTTTTCGAAGTGGACGCTCTTTGATAAAGAGCACGACACAAAACGCCAGCGCCATCAAACCAGAGCTAACCATAAATATATTATGAAGCGAATCTGTAAACGCATTGATAATTGCGCTATGAAAATCCCTTTGTTGAGTTATAAACTTTTCTGTCGCTGCTTTACGGACGCGAGGATCTGGAATGCCCTTGAACCCGCCCTCTGCCGACTGTTTGATTGAGGACTCTTGGGAGTTTATTTGAAGTAGAGTATCTGCGTCAATGCCATTCTTCAACATCTCCGAAGCGGCTGGTGACGACTTAAGCGTTTGGATGTAGGGAATCTTTTGTGGATCACCGACTGAAACAAGTATTCCAGCAGTCAACAGTCCGCTCAGGAGCGCTGTGCCAACTGTCGAGCCAAGACCACGGAACAACTGTACGCTTGAGGTAGCCGCCCCGAGATCTTTTTGTTCGAATTCGTTCTGAACCGCTAGGCTCAAAACCGGCATCGCCATCCCAAGTCCAAGTCCGCAAATGGCCATAATCACTGCCTCATACCAGTACACCGTATCAGGACGTAGTGTAACCAGCGACAAAATACTAAGCGTCGTGACTCCAAGACCTATCACTATAAATTTCTTGTATTTTCCAACTCTAGATATAAGCTGTCCGACTATAATTGACGAGATGGTCATACCGCCAATCATAGGCAGAAGCATTAAGCCTGCCTGTGACGCAGTTGCACCATAAACCTGCTGATTAAATTGCGTTAGGTAGAGGATAGACCCGAGAAATCCAGCACCGAACAAAACAGAGACAATCAGCATGAGGGTGTAGGTTTGATTGCGAAAGAAGTTTAGAGACAAAATAGGTTGTTTTGCACGACGCTCAACCACAATGAATAAACTTGTTGTAGCCATCGCGATAGCCCAAAGTGTACCCTTGATAAATCCAAGGGATATGCCTGCATCAATCAATCCCGCAAAGAATATCTCAGTATTATCGACCGCCAAAACCACCGAAGCAAGTGCTATCGACAATAGCAACGCACCCTTAACGTCCAGGTGATGCTCTTTGTCGTGCTTGATGTTTGGCAGTTGCATCATGATAACAATCGCCGCCAAGACACCAATCGGCACATTGATCAAAAATGTCCAACGCCAATCAGTCGTTAGGCCAAATATCGACTGCCCATCGGTCAGCCAACCTCCTAGCAATGGACCCACCACTGAACTCATACCAAAAACAGCTCCAACTATCCCCTGCCACTTACCACGCTCTCGTGGCGAAAATAGATCACCAACAATTGTGAAGGCATTAGAAGTGATAATACCGCCACCGACGCCCTGAAGTGCTCGCCAGGCAATAAGCCACTCGATAGTTGGCGACATTCCCGACAGCAACGATCCAAGTGTAAAAATCGCCACACCAGTTATTAGGATAGGCCGACGACCGTACATATCTGAGAGCTTCCCCGCTAGCGGAACAGTAACTGTTGTCGTTAGCATATACGCAGTGATAACAAATCCAAGGCTAGAAAAACTATTGAACTCTTTGACAATTGCACCGAGTGACGTTGAGGTGATCGTCTGATCAAGCGCCACCAAAAACAGCGCGCTCATCACCGCAAGCATGACAATAATTTTTTGTCGTGTAGAAAAATGACGCAACATTTACGATTCTTTCACCTTAAAACTGGTGAATTCCTCACCCATTTTTACGATATGCGCTCGTGCATGACGCTCTGTGATAAAAGCAACTGACTTTTTCTCCTCCAGATACAGCACCACCAGCTTATCGCCAGGCTTAATTTTCATTGAATCGCGAACCTCCGCCGGGATGACCACCTGGCCCTTGGGGCCGACCGTCACCGTACCTGCGAGTTGAATATTTTCATGATATGACATAGTTATATATGTTATACAAGTATAACTCTACTGTCAAACTTAATCTATTTCATACCCGAGTCGCTCAAATACTTTTATCGTTTTCTCAAAAAATAATAATTAACGCCGACTGCCGCAACGATACTCGTCCCAACTACAATCCAAAACGCCAGTGTGCCATGCGTATTAAACGGAAAGTCAACATTCATACCAAATAGCCCTGCAAGCATGGTTGGAATCGTGAGCGCCAATGTTGCAACTGTCAAGATACGCATAGTCTCGTTTAGACGAGTGTCCATCACGGCACGATAGCTATCGCGAACATTTGTGATAGTTCGAAGCAGCGACTTACACCTAGCGATCACCTGCTCTATATCCACAGAAAGATTCTCAACTATCTCCTGGTCGTCTTCACCTAGCCGAATCAGCTTTGTCCGTGGATTTAGCGTTTTCTCAAGCGCAACATTGGTCGGAATAAGGGCGTCGAGATAATCATTTAGCTTCCGCTCATACTCAACAAATGTCGCTATATCGCGAGGGCTGAGAACGCTAATATCGCTTGTTGCTGCTCGCATCTGACGATTGATCGCGGCGACACGTGTTTGATATGACTGCATCAACATCTCGATCATACTGAGAAATAGCTGGGATTGTCGCGCCGTCGGTATAGTCGTCGTATCAATAAACGGTTGCCACAACCTCCCAAGTAGATCACGACTAATTGTCGCCATTTGACTTTTCCCAAGTGCAAACATGATAGGCGTCGTATAGTCATTAAAATCGTCGCCAACATCTGGCACACGCGTAATAAAGTACGTCCAACCATCGTCATGCTCGATACGTGGCACTTCGTGCGGGTCAAGGGCGTCAGTCAAAATACCAGCATCAATCCCAAGTGCATGCAAGGCATCGAGATCACTCGCGCCAGGCCGTTCAGAACGGACCCAGTCACTCTCTTTCGCGGTTGCCACCTCCTCAATCTTGCGCGTATCCTCGCTACTTCGATAATACGTAATCATAATTACATCTTACCTCGAATTAAGTATGTTTTGCTATAGTAATAAGAAGTATGAAAAAAATTCACTCAGCACATCCACTTCGTATTTTCTGGATATCAGCACTTCTGACAATATTAATTGGCGCATACACGACACATCAGATGGGTATAGCCGGGTTGTGGGTGTTTATAGTTTTGCTTATCCTAGAGGTAACATTCAGCTTCGATAACGCAGTCATCAACAGCAAAATCCTTGAAAGAATGTCGCCATTTTGGCAAAGACTATTCCTTACGGTTGGTATTATTTTTGCAGTATTTATCATTCGGTTTATTTTGCCAATCGTAATCGTCATGATATCTTCAGGCCTTGGCTTTACCGGAGTTATAGACATGGCACTCAACGATTCAAAGACATACGCTGAAGTACTCCACAAAGCCGCTCCAATGATAAATGCCTTTGGTGGCACATTTCTAGTGATGATTGGGCTTAATTATTTCCTAGATCGGCAAAAAGACCTCCATTGGCTCGGTAGGCTCGAAAGATGGTTATCAAAATTTGGACAGTATGAAAGTTTCAAAATTCTCGTCATGCTATGTGTTGCGATGATTCTATACATGACCGTCGAAGAACGCTATCACTCTACAGTTCTTGCCGCATCGATTATTGGCGCTATTTTGCATATTAGTCTCGACCTTTTTGGTAAATATTTTGGCAGTAAGCAATCTGGCAAGAAACAACTTGTAGGAATGGCAGCTTTTGCGTCATTTGTATATCTAGATGTACTGGACGCATCTTTTTCCCTGGATGGCGTCATCGGAGCATTTGCAATCAGCACTAATGTATTGCTAATTATGGCCGGCTTGGGTGCTGGTGCGCTTTGGGTACGCTCTCTAACCGTCTATCTTGTTCGTGCGAAGACTCTCGGAAAATACCAATACCTAGAACACGGTGCACACTGGGCTATACTCGCACTAGGAATTATTATGCTTGTAAAGTTATACCACGTAGAGCCACCTGAGTGGTTCACTGGTTCGGTTGGCCTGATATTTATTGCCACAGCGATTATAAGCAGCATCCTGGAGAGTAGATTGTCTCTGCAGAAATCATCACAGAAATAAATTTTCAGAGTCAAAAAATATGCGGTTTTGGTTGACCGCATATTTTTACTTTCTTGTTTAGTTATCAGACGATTTTCTGACAAAGTTCATGCACGGTGTATTTTGACTTTCACCCTTCCACTCAGCACCGTTAATTAGTATCGTCTGTGCAGCTGCGACCGAAACGTCCAACTTACCAGAGTTAGCGCAAGTTGTTGGTGCTGTTAGATTTAGCCTACCAATCTTTCCTAGCGATACCCTAGACTGATTATCGGCAGTTAACTCTACATTTTTTACGTTTGCTTCTGATGTCCTGACAAAAGCTGACTCCGCCTTGGCCACCAAGTCTTCGATAACCTGACTACCCTCAAGCAAAACCTCTGACTGATCCTTGGCTGTGATATTAAGTGCTTTTTGCCCCAATGTGCGATAAACCAAGGAGCCAGATTCTGCTGTTAGTGAATGTAGCTCTGGGCCGTAAACCGTTAGAGTTGTTTGTTCTGGACAATAGCCAAAACACATCTCTGATTTTTCAGCAGATACATTAACATTTAGATTGTTTCCATTACGAGTTATCTGTACGCGCGGAACGCCCTTTGTCAGGCTAGTATTATATTTTAGCTCAGCCCGAGGCTCCCCTGGCGCAACGATATAATTGAGATTGGTGTTCTTGCCGTTAACAGTCAGATCAGTCACACCCTTCACCAGCGAGGCGTCTTGTTTTGTTGTGACCGTAGATTTTTCGTAGTTCCCAAATAGACGGAAACTCATTCCATAGCCTGTGACACCTGCGATAAACGTACTGAGACCAACTGCCACTATGATCCCTAGTTTTGCCCATGAGCGCTTTGTGACTCGTCCAGCAAATATTAGCCGTAGTACCATTAGACAAAATACGACAAAGCATATTCCCGCAAAAAATATTGCGCCAATAGAGATTTTTTCATATAGGTTCAATACCCCCGAATATAGCAGTATCTGATATCCAGCCACAATCATACCAACAGTCGCTAGTACGGCAGCTGAGATCGCCAACATTCCGCCGATAACACGCAGGACTGCAAGAACTGCTTTATCACGATGGCTCTGGTATACTGCGGTGTTTGCAGACTCCGCTTTGATCGCTTCAAGCGTAACTGGCACACCCTTCATCTGCACTCGCTCAGCGGCAGTCCTTGCTGGAGGAGTAATTAGCCACATAGCAATGTATAGCAAAATCATTGCACCAAAACTGACAATAGTGAGGACAATAAACCCGAGACGGACCCACACAGTGTCAATGTTCACATATGCTGCCAATCCAGAACAAACACCTCCGATAATCTGATTGTTTGTATCGCGAAACAATTTGCGCTCACGCATCGGGACTGTTGGACCCTGCTCGTCGTCAGCCACCTTATCCTCGTCAATAAATGACGTGGGATCACCAAGTTGTTGCTTCAGTGCGTCAACATCTTCTGCGGTAACAACTCGCTCACCAGTCACGCCACGCTCTTCCAGCAACTCCACCATACGAGCTTCTATTTCTCGCATAGCCTCCGACTCGGCGTTCATATTTTTTTGAATTGAGCTAAGGTACTTATCCAATGACTTCTTAGCGTCAACCTCAACGCTAAACGGCATTTTTGCCAAGTGAATTCTAGTTATTTCTTTCATCGCTTAGCTCCTTTCTCGAGATTTTTCAGCGAAGTATTTAGCTTTTCTATACGCTCTTTTAGCTCATCAACTAACCGCACCCCATCATCAGTCAGTGAGTAATATTTGCGCGGTGGACCCTGCTCGCTTTCCTGCCACTCATGCTGTAGGTAACCATATTTCTGCAATCGGCTAAGTAGCGGGTAGATCGTACCTTCAACAACCATAAGGTCTGATCCGCTCAATTGTTTAACTATATCGCTAGTGTATTGCGCACGCTTAGCACAGACCAGCAACACACAGTATACCAAGAATCCTTTACGTAGCTGAATCGCCAGACTCTCGGCATATGAACTAACATCCATTTAAGCCTCCTTTGGAACTGTCGATTTTTCGATCCGTCCGTCTTTAATCAGTATCTGATAATCGCATTTCTTTGCGAGATCTGCATCATGTGTCACAACGATCAGCGTCGTGCCTCGTTCTTTATTGTAGCCAAACAGTAGCTCTTCAACCTTGGCGCCAGTTTCGCTATCCAAGTTTCCCGTAGGTTCATCGGCAAACAGTATATCTGGCTCGCCAACAATCGCTCGGGCAATCGCTAGACGTTGTTTTTGTCCACCACTCAAGTCTTTTGCCTTACTTTTGCGCTTATCATATAGCTCAACTGCCTGCAGAGCTGCCTTGATTTTTGATGCGCGCCGGCGCTGGGGCACTCTTGCGATCTCTAACGGCAAGCTAACATTCTCGATCACCCCTTCATTACCCTGGACAAAAAAGCTCTGAAAGATAAAGCCAATCTTTTGCGTGCGGAATTCATCAACCGCCTTGGTCTTCATCTGGAGAATATCCTCTCCATCAATCAGCACCTGTCCTTTTTGGGGCTTATCTAGTCCGGATATTGCATGCATTAATGTAGACTTACCGCTACCAGACTTTCCTAGAATCGCTACGCTTGCTCCCGTCGGAATCGTCAGAGACACGTCTTTTAGTGCCGTAAATATATTATGTTTTTTACCGTATACTTTAGTGATATTTTTAATCTCAATCATTATTTTTCTCCTACTCTGTCCTCAATGCTTCAATTGGATCAAGTTTAGTGGCCTTGCGGCTCGGTAGCCAACCCGACAGTGTTGCTAGCAGAACTAGACCAAGGATCAATAACCCAATTTGTATCGGATCGATAATGAGTATATTTGTACCCGCACTCAGTTTCAGAAAGGACGCAATTGTTGGGTTCAGTAGTGTAATCAAACTTGCTATACCTACACCAATTAGACCACCTAATAGACCAACCCACGCCGCCTCATAGCGGAACATCTTACCAATATCGCGAGCCCTCATACCTAGAGCCTTCATCAACCCTATCTGGCTAGTGCGCTCCAGCACTGAGATATACATCGTATTGATGATTCCAAACACACTAGCTAGTAGTGCCAGTCCACCAAAACCTGCTAATGCAGTCTGTGCGACATTCACCATTGTGAGCAACGTTTTGCGAACATCTTGAATCGAGTACGACCTGTAGTCCTTGTTGACCTCATCCTTAACGGCATCAATATTTTTTTCATCATCGACTGTCAGCATGACCGAGTAGTACTCGTTTGGCATATTCTTGTCGTGACTAAATTCGTAAATCTCTTTCGCATCAGCGATCGAAATTCTCAAAGCAGGCGAGTAATATACGATAGTATCTGATGGCTTGTCAACCGCCACGATCTTCAATGGCATCTCCTTGGCGACCTCTCCGCCTCGCTCGACACTGCGTAAACCTAATGTTATCGTCTGACCTATTGCCGACTGTGCGTCCTTAAAACCTAGTTGTGTAGCGTACTCTTCTGGTATGATAATCTCGCCCGATTTTGGCATAAAATCCTGCAACTTACCAGCCGCCAACTCTGCTCTAGTTTTATCGGCCTTTATCGCTATCTCGAGCGCAAATTTCTTACCATTGCCAGAACTCTGAGCATAAGCTACGCCGGCGGTCGAATAAGCCGGAGTTGCAGTTTTTACGTGAGGAACCTTTCTCAACTTATCTAGATCAGAGTCACCCATTAAATACTTACTTCGTGTACTCGCATTTTTCTTTTCGTCAGCGGTGTCTTCCGACTTGCCGTATTCCGGTAGCTTCTCGCTCTTTCCTGATTCAACTTTTTTATTTACCATAACCACTTTTTTATCACCAGCTGCGTCGATCATGCTATTTGTATAAAGTCGACCGCCTTCGCCAGCCATCATCGCAAGACTAATAGTCAGCGAACCGACCGATATAGCCAGGGCAGTTAGTAGGGTGCGACCCTTGGCGTGCTGCAAGTTGCGACCTGCACGCTTGATAATATCGATTCTTCTCATGTATTATTTACTCCTTATTATGTGATCTAGTACTATGTTATACAAGGTACTATATAAAGTCAAGATCTTTTTATTAATTTTTTTACACACCAAAAATAAATGAGGTTAATAAATATTTATCTAACCTCATTTATTGCACTTTTATAAATAAATCTAAGTCAACGCTAGCGTTTAATTTCAACTCCGCCCATGACAATAGAGCCATCAATATATAGGATTGGGTTATTCTTTCCTTCTTCTGGTCGTGTGTTGTCTTCGATACCGCCTAAGAATAATGTTGCTCGATTCTTAACAATCACATTGTCTGGAACGCGTACCTCTACGCCGCCCATCATTACAAATACATTGATCGATGCCTCTTTTTTGATGGTCGCTCGGGATAGATCTAACTCTACGCCGCCCATTACTGAGGTAACTCGAGAGCTGGTATAGTCACTGGAATTATTGTGTATAGACGTACCAGACCAAAAAGCCGAAACGTCCTCATCTGACTTGTCTGTATTTCTCCTATTTCGCGACCCGCTCAGGAGCATACTGAGGCCAAGTACCACAACAATCGCAGGGAGTATCATCTGACCTACCTTTATGTCTGTCAGGTTTAGATTATTCATAAGAATCACTACGCCCATCAGAGCTATAAATATGGTCCACACGTAGTTACGAGGATTATTCATCAATATAAGTCCGGCTGCGATGATAAGTCCTACTGGCCACCAAGCGCTTAACAACTCCCTGGCGCCAAACGCATTAGTGTTACCGATGAAAAGAGCGACCCCTAAGGCGATAATTGCAAGTGCTGTAATATTACGTTTCATAGTCTTATCTTATCACTGCAAGACTCTTTTGTATACGCAACGATCGAGAGTTAGCGGCTAGCCACTCATCAACCGCACAGGCGGTACCTGGCAAAGCTTCATTGGCGTAATCATCAACGACGATAATCGCGTCTTTGGTTAGGTGTGGCGTAATAACTCGCAGAGAATCTCTAATTGACTGATAATAATCACCATCCAAAAACGCAAACATCACCCGTTCTGGGATGTCGTCAACAGTTAAGTCACGAAACCAAGCCTTATGTACGGTCGGCGTCGGCAAACCTGCTTTTTTGAAATTATCATAGAATTGTCTTTTTGTCGCACATAACTCACCCTCAACAAACTGCACGCCAAGCGGACTTTCATCTTGAGCCACTTTTGGCGGAAGACCAGCAAACGAGTCATATACATGAAACTCAACATCCGCATTATAAGCATCAAGCAGGCGTCGAATAAACAATGACGTCGTGCCAACGTAACAACCTAGCTCAACTACAGATCCAACAACGCCTTTTTGCAATTGCTCCTCAAGTAGCAAAAGGATGGTTCGAAGCTCTCCCGCATCGACTTGATCAGAAATAATTGGATACTTCTGGAGAAGCTCATCTGTTTTTGTACATTTATATTGTAGACTCATAGCTTAACTATACCTTACCATTATTCAAATCATGCTTCTCATAAAGCATATTGACGAACTTACAAGACCCCATCAGGCAGTCGATGAAGCTACCATTGTATTATCTACCTCAAATACTTTATGTTTTGAGGTCGCGCCGCGCACCAATTTTACCTTTGACGGTGCCACACCAAAGTATTTTGCCAATAGCTTTGCCGCCACCACATTCGCTCGCCCTTCAATGGCCGGAGCCTTGGCGTATACCGTCAGCGAACCATCATCGTTTGCTATCACCTCTTCACGATGGCGGGAGTTGGGCTTGAGATGGACGGAGATTTTCATGATTAATATCCTGTAGGAATTATCTATTACCTTTCCTTTAGACCTATTATACCCCCTTAAGCCGAGCCTTACGTATTGCAAATAGGCAACGTAAAGTTGCTCGCCAAGACACTAAAATTACGCTATGCTATTAGAAAATAAATGAAAGGGCGCCAAATGATTTTTGCAAAAAAACTTAAACAATTACGTCAACAAGCTGGTTGGTCACAAGAGCAACTAGCCGATCGACTCAACGTTACGCGACAAGCAGTTGCTAAATGGGAACGAGGTGCTGGCTTTCCAGATATAGACAACGTGCAAGTGCTAGCAAAATTATTTAACACTAGTGTGGACGAGCTACTTGACTACACACGAGCAGGACTGGCTTCGGCTATGCGCGAACCTCTTGATCTTGACGCCTACCCGACAGATACGAAAGGATATTCAGCATCCGACCTGGCAGTTGCAGACAAATTTGCCGACGCCGACAAAATTGAATCGCTAAATCGTCACAGACGACTAACGTGGTGGCAAAAAATCATCGACTTTTTCGTAGGAGCTGGAACGCTTGATGTGGCTTTTTCCGGCGAAGCCATTGGACAACTTAAAGGCGACAGACGCTATTATCTGGTTGAAAAATCTGGTCGCTCATGGATCGTCGAAGTTACAAAGACATACATTGAACGACGTGAACTAGCCGAGGCCTTCCCTCGCAAAGAATTAGTGGTTGGTGATTATATGTATCGGCGAAGCGGGTTTGTTGTAAACCCAAAGAGAAAGTAATAAATTAATCGAGCAAACTCGCTCCGCCAGCATCATATACGGCACGCTTCTGACTCCACTCGTTACCATAACGCTTAGCTTGCTCCAATACCATGTCAGTTGCCAATACCTGTTGATCTGGCGGGTAGCCATATTTTGCCAACGTCTTTTTGACGTTAACTTTCAGTTTTGCCTGAACATTTTTACGCTCCGCCCAGTCAATCGTAGCATCACGACGCACTTGCTCTAATAATACTTTTGCAATATCACGCAGCTGCGCATCACCCAGTACTTCGCGGGCACTGCCATTTTCAACCAGCGCATCATAGAAGATAGCCTCATCCTCGCTTAGGCCATCAACTACACCATTCTCAACAGTTTGGCGCACTTGCTGTCCGATATTGATTAGCTCCTCAATTACCTGCGCCGCCTCAATCGTCCCGTTTCTATAGCGGGTCAAGGCTTGATTAAGCAAGTCAGAGAACTTGGTGTCCTTGGCATAGTTTCGCGAAAATCGTAGTTTAATTTCATCAGCGAGCAGCTTTTGCAGGGCTTCCACCGCCAAATTCTTGCGCTCCATGTTACGAATTTCCGCCAAAAACTCATCGCTTAAAATTGACAGTTCCGGCTTTTCTAATCCCGCCGCCTCAAATACATCAACCACACCCACTGGCGCAATTGCTTTATCAACAATTTGTTTTAGCGCACTGCGGTACTCAGCATCAGTCACCACCGCTGAGCTCGACACTTTCTCCAGCCGGGCTTTCACCGCCTGAAACAGCGCCACTTCTTCGCGAATTTTCAGCGCCTCAGGCCTCGGCATCGCCAGCGCGAATGCTTTACTCAGTTCCAAAACGTGCTGCTTCAACCGCTTCTCACCATCTTCCAACCCTAAAATATATTCCTCGGCATCCAAAATAATTTGCAGTTGATGGCTAGTTGGTGCGGTAAAATATCGCTGATAATCAAAGTTACCAAATAAATCGCACACCACTTCATAACGCATCTGCATCTGCGCCACCGCTTCAGCAATATCAAGCTGCGGTGCGCCCTGCCCACCACTTCGCGTATAGTCAGAAATAGCATCGCGTAGCGCCCCTGCCACACCCAGATAGTCAACTACCAAGCCACCAGTTTTACCCGGAAACACTCGGTTGACTCGTGCAATTGCCTGCATCAAATTATGCCCTTTGAGCGGTTTATCCAGATACATGGTGTGCATATTCGGCACATCAAATCCCGTCAGCCACATGTCGCACACAATCACGAGCTCAAGCGGATCATTCGGGTCCTTGATGCGCTTTTCGATCGCCTTTACTCGCTGCTTGTTACGAATATGCGGCTGCAGGTAGTCGGGGTCGCTAGCACTACCGGTAATAATCACCTTTATCACACCGCATGCGTCATCGTCACTATGCCAATCGGGGCGATACGCCACGATTCTTTCATACAAATCAGCCGCGATACCGCGACTCATCGTTACAATCATGCCCTTGCCACTCAGCACATCTTGACGAGCTTCAAAGTGCTCAATGATATCCAAGGCGATAGTATTCAGCCGCTCACTATTACCGACGATGGCTTCTTTTTGTGCATACTCGGCCTTCAGCGCATCCTGACGGCTCAATTCTTCGCCTTCCAGCAAATCATCAACTTCCTTATCTAGCCACTGCCGTGTCGCCTCATCCATATTCAAATCAACCAGCCGACTCTCATAATAAATCGGCACCGTTGCACCATCTTTCACCGCCTGCTCGACGTCATAAATATCGATATAGTCGCCAAACACTGCTGGCGTTGACTTATCGTCCGTTTCAATCGGCGTACCCGTAAAGCCAATGTAGCTCGCGCCCGGCAAGGCATCGCGCATATACTTGGCGTAACCATACACCAGCTGAGCATCACTGGCTCGGACATGCGCCTTCAAGCCATACTGGCTACGGTGCGCCTCATCCGCCATCACGATGACATTGCGTCGATCGGTCAAAACTGGTAATTTATCCTCGTCATCCTCAGGCGAGAATTTTTGGATTGTCGTGAAGATAATTCCGCCTGCTTCGCGCTGCAACAGCTTCCTGAGCTCACTGCGTGAATCAGCTTGCTTTGGATCTTCCCCCAGTAGTTCGCGACAGGCGCTAAACGTACCGAATAATTGACCATCAAGATCATTACGATCCGTCACCACCACGATGGTTGGGTTATGCAAATCGCGCGACTTCATCAGCTTGCCAGTATAAAACACCATACTCAAGCTCTTGCCCGACCCTTGCGTATGCCAAACCACACCAGCCCGTTGGTCACCGCGTTCACCGCTGGCTACTAGAGTCCTATCCAATGCCTTATTCACCACCCAATATTGATGGTAAGCAGCAACTTTCTTGATCAATTTGTCACCATCACCACGCTCAAATACGATAAAATTCTGCACCATATCCAGCAAGCGCTCAGGCGTGCACGCACCACGCAGCAGCACTTCCAGCATTGGCACATTGCCAACCTCCTTCTCGCCATCAATCGTCTTCCACGGCATCATTCGTTCCAGTGGGCTGGTGATCGTGCCCATTTCCGCTTCTAGTCCATCACTGGTGACACACAGTTCATTGGACCGAAACAAGTCGCTAATCTCGCGCTTATACGTCTGGATTTGCTGATACGCCGCTACTAAATCCGCCTTCGTATCGGCCGCATTTTTTAGTTCAATCACCACCAGGGGTAGTCCATTTACAAACAGCACAATATCCGGCCGGCGATTATAATCACCTTGCAGAACCGTCAGCTGATTCACCGCCGCAAAATCGTTGTTTTTTGGCGAGGTAAAATCAACCACCCGCACGATATCGTGTTTCACTTCACTACTTGGTGCGCGATACTCTACTGGCACACCAGCCATCAGCAGTTGATGAAACTCGTGGTTATTCTCGATCAAGCTCGGTTTGCTAATCTGCGTTAACCGCCGCATCGCTTCCTTCAAGGCTAGCTCTGGAATATGCGGATTGAGCCGCGCCAAAGCACTACGCAACCGCTCCGGCAACACCACCTGCCGTAACTCACGCTCAACCGCAACACCATCCGGACCAATATCCGGCCCATGCAAAATTTGCCAGCCGAGATTAGACAGGATATCAAGCGTGTATTGTTCGATTTTATCTTCGGTCATCGGTACTTTTCCAAAAATAATTCTATGTTATGAATAAAGTTCTGAGCCGCTAACACGCAGATCTCCTGGAGTTATTCTATCATAAAATGATAACACCTTGACCACGGATACAATCTCGACCCCTAATACTATTACACCTTTCATATTGTAAACACCCCACTCACTTGTCATAGTCTAGTCTAGGAGATACGTCTAACTATTACTTAGTCTCGACAAAAGATAGAAAAAACACCATTATTCTCACGTGTTGACATAGACATTGACATATTGTATTAGTTTATGATATACTGGAAGCGTGTTCGTGGGGCTTGCCCTAGAACCGACCAAGGTGAAATCTCCTAAGTCTGGAAGCGAACACACCAAAGAACGTCCTCAGGGGCGTTTTTTAGTACTTCATTATACTCATAAAGTAATGCTTGCCCTTTTCGCCAATCTTCCGCGTCACAACACGCACTCGTACACTATCCTTTCCGACGCGTGCTTCGAGCGCATAGTACGTTACTTTTACTTTTTTACCGTTCATCATCTCCCGGCGCGTGCGAATTTCGACCTCTTCAATACAATTGTTAATAACAGGAGCAATAAGAGGCACAAGTACTAGACGATTAAAAATTGCCTTAGTCTCACGACGATGCTTCCCCTTAAAAATTAGGTGTTTAAAGCCCGACACATTAAAGTGCACCTTTTCGCCAATTGCCTCTGAGTAGATAGGTCGCAGTTTGGTATATTCGCTACGATATTTCGCTATCAAATGTTTGGTTGGCAGATGCTCCATACTTGCTACCGGTCCTTATCCTGCTCAATAACTAGAGCCTCAAGAAATATGGCCAGCCGCTGAACATCAGACTTGGTAACACCCCGGGGCATATAAATACGTGCAGTCTTCCCATTCATTAAGGGGAAAGGGTATGCAATAGCGTCAATTATAGGAGTATCGTGCCCCTGCTCCTCTACTCTTATTGAGTCTTTCCCGGCAGCCCCAGGAACACCCAACCTCTTTTTTTCACCCCTACATAACCTGTTACTATCACTATTGGGAGTTTTGCCACCATTAGAAACCTTTGAAGTGCGCTGTCTTTCCTTAGGATACCACCCAGGATTACTCAAGAAGTTCTTATACCAGCTGATTGCACGCTTGATACGCAATTCATAAGCACGATAACTGGCATCGGTGTAGTCGCCCATTGTAAAGTTTTTGAACCGAGCCATTACATCTTCTACATCTATATGAGTGATGTCAACCGCACCCCAGTCTTCCGATTCAGTTTTTTCTAACACTTTTACGATTGCCGTTTTTAAGGGTGTAACTACGCCATCCCTAGACCTACCCTTTGCAACTAGAGAGTCTAGGTATTCTACTAGCCCCGCCGCCGTTCCACTGCCGAGATTATCAGCCACATTATACCTCCCTTGGTAATTAGTTTATTATTGTATTTAGTATATCTCATCCAAAATTTATTGTCAAGAACTTTATCTATCTATCTTATCTGAAGTAATATCTCCTTCAATATACGCCCCCGCACCAGTTGTGAGAGGAGGATGTCACGAAGAGTAGCAAGGGTTTGAATTTGTTTGTTATTATTTTTAATCTGACCAACGATTGGCTTAAGGACACCCGTCAATTCATCTATATTCGGTGGTATCAAAACTTTCGACTCTTTTAGGTGCCTGCGTTGAATATGCCCCATTGTGGTGGCTTTTGATTTTGCGATGCGCACAAACTCGTCCAAATGATGTTTTGCCCAATAGTAATATAGCCATTCAGGATATTTATCTGAGGTGACTTTAAACAGGTGTTGATTAAGTGCACCATCTCCACCACTCCAAAACCTAACCATCAACGTACCAGACCACGAGAACAACAAATCACCATCGCGTATGATATACTATTCCGGAATATTAGCACTGGCGATATCAGTAGAGTCCGTTATTCCACTGGACATCTCTCGAATTTTTATTACAGGAAGAGTTGGTTGTCCATTGATTTTTGGATATTTTTGCATAGCTAAACCATTCAAGAAATTAGCTATTTCATCAAGTGGTTTTTTATCCCAGCTCCTCGCCTCAGGATTATCAACAAAATAATAGCGAAAGAGAGTTTGACCGAGCTGCTCTAGAGTTTCATTCATACGGCGATTGAGCTCGATTTTTTCATCAAGGCTGCTGAGAATATCGGCAATTTTCTTTTGAACCTCAAGCGGCGGTAGCTTCACAGGATAATTCATTATCTGAGATTTATCACCGCGTGGCATTTTTGATCCGCTCGCAGATGCCGTTGAAAACGCAAAAAATCTGTCATCAGCCAAAATATAGTACAAATACTTTTCACAAACATTATCGTTTAGTTTTCGAAAAACCAGCACATCATTTGAAGCACCACCAGATCTATCAGCCAACCAAATCTTTCTGAAATAAGGACGAATATTTGATACCAGCACATCCCCAGCTTGGAATGCAGTTACTTTTCCAGAGGGCAATTTGTTAGCAACTGATAATCCTCCCTTGTTTTGCAATAAGTTTTCAGTAGATACGTAATTGGCTAGTTGTACTTGCTCTACTGGTATTTTGCTATTTACATAACTGCATATATCACTCAGTGAAACTATCCGCATCATTTCATTCGTTATCATAACTTGGCCTCCAACCGTCTAAATATTTTTCAGCAAGAGTAATAAGAGGCGTATCTCCGTCTTTCTTCTTCAGCTTAGTCACGATAGTCCTTAGCACTTTTTCAGACCCAATAATCTTTACAAGTGCATTCCACTGTAACTCTGGTGTAATTTTTACTACCCTACTTCCTGAAGGCTGAGATCTGGTTTCGGCGTATGCATTTTGGAGTAATTTGCGCCCCTCTGATAATTTAGATATTTTAAAGGGTATATATTCATCACCTTTTTCACTTGCTACAATATAGTATAATCTAAGTAGTTGCCATTCTTTTTCGAATCTTATCGGTCGTTGAGAATATACCTTCTTAATTAGATCACTATGTAAACTTTCTGCTAAATCCTTGCTTACGAGCTTATGTCCGAGACCTTCCTTGTGGCCAATTAATTCAATAAAATCAAGCTGAGTCGAATACGACTCAAGTTGCGGAAGAATATTTTTCGCTACAGATTCTCGCTCGTCGCCATCTTTTATACTCCTTAGCATTCGAAGTACTACGCGCCCAGCTATGATATCTAGCCGAGTGATATCAAACATGCTACGATGCTTTTTCTCGGGTATACGATAAATATTATTCATCAATACGATACTTGCTGGCGTAACTTGTTCTTTTTTATATTCTCCTTCATAAGCCTCAAGCGACTGGATAAAACCCTCTAAATCACTTGGACTAATATCCTCTACAAATTTACTAAATTTAGTTAAGTCATCCATTATGTCATATGCAGTATTTGCCATTTTAACTATTCTTAGACCTTCGGTCGGCAAATGTTCTAAATAAGTATTTAAATTATCTTCGTGGGCAACTCGCCCCCCACGACGCCATTCATTGACATAACTATAGTCATAACGCGTACTATCAACATACTTTCTTGCTACAGGAAAAATTCTCCTTATGACACATTTTATATATTCTTCATCATCACCAGCTATTAGATTATCTATCATCCTCTGATTCTTATCATCGTCATCCAACACCGAACCTGATCTTTCTGCCAACACATTCACAGATTGCTTGATTTTAAAGTATAAACTTGGCTGAAATATTCTAATTGCCTCAAGCGCCAACACGTCTACGATATCAACATCTGATTTCAGCATGTTAATGGTAATATTTGCTGAAAGAGCATATCTTTTTACATCTCGTATTGTTGTTATGTTTGGCTCAATTATTTCAAAGTATACGTCAGCCCACCGATCCTGATCGAAAGCGGACTCAGGAATATCATTCATTATCTTATTAAGTTCTTTAAAGGTTTGATCTCTCGACACACTCTTTGGCATCTCTGGTAAATCGTACATTACCTGTAAAATTTTCTCGATATATGCCCTACCTGGAACGCCGCTTTCATCCAGTGCGCACTCGACCCTTTGTCTATCGAAAGCTAACAGGTAAATAATGTTTGGAAAGTTTGCTGTTAAACGAACCAGCTTAAAAACTTCCCCAATCTCTGTAGTAGATAACCGATCAATATCATCGACTATAACTACTATAGGACTGTTTAATTTTTTGAGGGCTTTTGTAACTTCAGCTCTACGCTTTTCAACCCCATCATAGCGTAATTTTGTAAATTTTCCGGTAATCTTCAGCAGTCGTTCCCACCATCCCATGCCTGGGAGTATAGCTATTGGGCTTAATAGACCACTATATTTTTCAACAATACCTGCAATTTTTTCAAAATTTTTACCCTTCAGTCGTAATTGTGAAGATAATTCCTTAAAAAAGTATTCAGCAAGCTGGTTTGTGTTAGAAAAAAACCAAGGGTTAAAATCTATCACATCAATTAAGCGTTCTTTAAGACAAACCCGTGATAGATTTATGAACGAGCTTTTCCCAGAGCCCCAAGGCCCCATTAGTCCTACAACTAGCCCTCTGCTCGTATCGTAGTTTAGAATTGAATCAATAAAACTATCTGCCATAGAAAGCCGACCTACAGTATCTTCTTCGACTGAGGTTATCGGGTTGTCAGAAGACAGAAGCAATTGTTTATCGTTTTTATTTGTACCAGTCATCAATTAGTCCTCTTGGCACTACTACTCTCAATATTCTTCTGTACAGCCTTCAACTCCTCAAGATATTGCTGCTCTATACTATTCAGCTCTTGATTACGCATACGCTCTTTGTATGATTCATACTCTTTGGCGACCTTAGTGAGCATTGCTTTGTGTGATATTTTGCCCGGGTTATCAAGGACGCCCTTGCCGTAGGTAGCCGCAAATTTGTCAACTTCACGCACCCAATCAGCCATGCGCATTGGTTCATGATTGATAGCCTTGAGCTCAGCGAGATCAAAAAAGGCACTCACGAGGCGGTTGAGTATGCCAAGTTCATCAGCCATTAAATAGTTTTTAGCAATTTGCGCTTCACTTTTGGTAGGTTGCTGACCGCGAAACGTCGTGAGCCCTAAGAATGGCTTGTCAGAATCAACCCTGGAATAAATAACCTCAGCGGCAGTCAACATATTAACAGCGTAGTGCAGCTTATTCTGAACTATCTGGAAAAACTCTATTTGCTCTTTGGAGCTCGGATTGTAATCTTGACTGGTGGCGAATAAATCTAACACTTGCCGATACAATATTTTTTCACTACTGCGAATATCTCGAATGCGCTCAAGTAGCTCTTTCCAGTAGTTTCCGCCGCTATTTTCCTTAAGGCGCTCATCGTCCATGACAAAGCCCTTAGTAATATATTCACGCAGTCTTTCGGTAGCCCAGATACGAAAATTCGTTGCTATATTTGATTTCACGCGGTAACCAAGCGCAAGTACCATGTCTAGACTATAATGCTCTATAGTTCTCGAGACCTCACGATCACCTTCAATTTGAACTATAAAGAATTTCTTTATAGTTGCCGAAGGGTCGAGCTCTTTCTCTTCGTAGATATTCTTAATATGTTGACCTATATTTTGCCTTGTAGTCTGAAATACCTGGGCCAACTGCACTTGAGTGAGCCACATATTTTCATCCTGCAATCTAGCTTGAATCTGCGGCTTACCATCATCGCCAACATACACCACCATCTCGCCATTCGGGTTGTCGCCACTCATCATTTGATTTCTTTCTCTATCTTGGTAAGGTTTTCTTTTATCTTCACTTCTAGCTCGCGACTTTTCGCAAATTGCTCTTCCAGCTCAGCCGTCAGTCTGGCAAATTTCTCGGCGAACGGCTCATCGTCTTCCTCGGCCTCTTCGACACCAACGTAACGACCGGGTGTCAGTACGTAATCATGCTGCTTGATTTCTTCTAGATCAGCGACTTTACAGAAACCTGGCTGATCAGTGTAATCCGCACTAGCAGTTTTATAATCATGATATGTCTTCACCACCCGAGCAATGTCTTCTTCGGTCAGCTCGCGGTTGCGGCGGGTGACCATTTTGCCCAAATTTCGCCCATCGATGAACAGCACTTTGCCGTGACGATTGGTACGATCACGCGACACAAACCACAAGCAGCACGGTATGGCTACGTTGAAAAACAGTTGGCTCGGCAGCGTGACGATAGCGTCAACCATATCATTGAGTACTAGCTGCTTGCGGATATCACCTTCACCGCCAGTTTGGCTGCTCATACTGCCGTTTGCCAGCACAAAGCCCGCCGTACCGCACGGGCTCAAATGGTGAATCATATGTTGAATCCAAGCAAAGTTGGCGTTACCCTTTGGCGGCAGACCATACTTCCAGCGCGGGTCAGCCTGCAAATGTTCTTGACCCCAGTCGCTAATATTAAACGGCGGATTAGCCAAGATATAATCAGCTTTTAAGTCGGGAAGCTGATCGTCCATCAGAGTGTCGCCGCGTTTGATATTCGCGTCAATTCCCCGAATTGCCATGTTCATTTTAGCGAGTCGCCAAGTGGTTTCGTTCAATTCCTGACCATACACCGCGATATCGCTAACGCGGCCTGCATGCTCCTCGACAAATTTCTCGCTCCAGACGAACATACCGCCACTACCGCAACATGGGTCATACACACGCCCGCTGTACGGCTCAAGCATTTCTACCAGCAACTTCACGATGGAACGCGGCGTGTAGAATTCACCGCCGTGCTTACCCTCACTGTCAGCAAACATACCCATAAAATATTCGTAGACTTGACCAAGTAAATCTTTGGAACTGGCAGTATCAAATTTAATATTTGTAAATAAATCGATGAGCTCGCCCAAGCGGCGTTTATCCAGAGCTTCGCGAGCATAATTTTTCGGCAAAACACCCTTCAAACTTTGATTGTCGCGTTCAATTGCCTCCATGGCACTGTCAACTAGCACGCCAATTTCTGGCTGCTTGGCACTCGCCACGAGGTACTCCCAGCGAGCCTCTTTGGGAATCCAAAAAACATTCTCCGCCAGATACCAATCCCGGTCTTCTGGATCATAATTGTCATCAACCGCCGCCTGGTACTGCGCCGAAAATGCATCTGAAACATATTTCAGAAAAATTAGCCCAAGCACCACATATTTATAATCCGACGAGTTGATATTACCCCGTAATTTATCTGCCGCAGCCCACAACTGCTTTTCAAGTTCCCTCGTATTCATAGATAGATTATATCAGATTTGGGGGTCATCTACTCTGGGTGCAGCAGACTTTTGTAGTCAGTTTTCGTAACAATAATATGATCATTAAGCGTAATGCCAAGCAGTTTTCCCGCTTCCATTAGCCTGCTGGTAACATCTTTATCAGCCTGACTGGCCTCCAAACTCCCACTCGGATGATTATGCGCCACGACAATGTTGGCAGCACGGTCGGCGATGGCGTCGGCGAAGACCTCGCGCGGGTGCACCAGGCTGGCGGTCAGCGTGCCGATAGTCACCACCCGCTTGGCGATCAAACGATTCGCACCATCCAGCGTCAGGCAGACAAAGTATTCCTGCTTTTTGTCGCGAATGTCGGCCAGTAGCTCAACGGCTTTTTCTGGGCTATCAATGATCGGCTGGTCGCTATCCAGCAAATACCGCCGCGCCAGTTCCAAGCTCGCCAAAATCACTGGGATTTTTGCTTCACCCAAACCAACCACGCCACGCAGATCATCATACAAAACATCACCGCCTTTTTGACGCACAATTTTCAGCACTTCGAGCGCAATCTTACCAACATCGGCCCGAGCATTGCCGCTGCCAATAACCGCCATCAACAGCTCCAAGTCGCTCAGCCGCGCCGCGCCATAACGCGCTAGTTTCTCGCGGGGACGGTCGTTGGGATGACGATCAGACAACCTCATGATCAAAGTATACCAAAAGGACAATACCTAGAATCAAAAAATAAAGATAGGATTATACACAAGATTTAGAATAATAAGGGCCCTACGACACCACATTTAGGCGATCCAAAACTAATCAGCTATTTGTTACAGAATATTTATTACCAGTTCTAAGATGAGCGACTTTCAGTAAATGGGACAATCAACACAAACTCCGCACCAGCCGACAAGCGGCTTTTGACGTGAATCGTGTAGCCGCAGCGATCCGCTAACGACTTAGCAATCGCCAACCCCAAACCGTGACCCGACACGCCAGTCCGCGTCCGCGCCGTGTCTGCCTGGTAAAATCGCTCAAAAATATGCTTTTGATCAGCCGGCGCGATACCTGGACCGTTATCTTTAACGATGAATTCAAGTGTATTTTTGCGAGACCTCACGCAGAGGTTAATTTTACCAACCTTTGATGGTACATACTTTACGGCATTGTCTACTAAGATCGCTAGAATTTGGCGAACCGTATCTGTCTGAAGCGCAATCTCCTGACTGGATCGCTGTTCATCATATATTAATTTCACTTTTTTTGCCTGTGCAACAGGCGTAAACCGAGCAACCACCTCCTCAACAAGTACGGAGGGATTGGAAAACTCTAGGTCTTGCGTGACACTCTCCGACTTCGCCAAATCAAGCAGTGAATTACTGAGCTCAGTCAACTTCTTTATTTCTGCAACGTTTTGACCCAAAACCTGACGTGCTTTTTTGTCAGTTAGGGTTGGCTTTCTAAGTGCTACTTCGTTGTTGAGCAGTAGAGCTGATAGTGGAGTTCTCAATTCATGACTAGCATCAGACACAAATTGTGCTTGCTGCTCGATTGACCGCTCGATCGGCACTAGAGTTTTCCGTGCCAATAGCAGACTCAACCAATAGCCGATCAGTAATAACGCAAGATTTAGTGTTACGAGTGACACAATGACCGACCAGCGTGTTTCACTATTGCGTCGCTCTAAACGATGGGTAAACTGATCCTCAAAAAGTATCAACGACTGCTGATTATTTTCACCTGGCGGCAACGGACGATCTAATTGTACGGAAGTGATAGCATAAATAATCACACTAAACACCAGCGACAACGTCATGATCACCGTCAAATAACTCAACGCCAACCGTCTGACGCGCTGCTGTTTCATGATTTATCCTCCAGCTTGTAGCCAAAGCCTGGGACGGTGTGGATCAATTTTGAGCCGAATGGTTTATCGATTTTTCGGCGCAAAAACATAACGAATAATTCAACATTGTTAGGCAAGACATCTGCATCAAAATCCCACACGTGCGAGATAATCTGCTCTTTGGACAGGACCTTGCCGGCGTTACGCATCAGATATTCCAAGACAGCATATTCTTTGGCGGTTAGGCTAATTTCCTCTGAGGCACGCATCACCTTTTTCAAACTCGGATCAAGCATCAAATCACCAACCCGCAAAATTTCTTCCAACTTCTCGTTTGGACGGCGCAGCAACGCACGAAGACGCGCCAATAACACCTCAAAACTAAACGGCTTCGCCAAATAATCATCAGCGCCCACGTCCAAGCCTTCGACAATATCCCGCTCGGCATCGCGTGCTGTCAACATTAAAATCGGCGTCTGATTACCGTCTTTACGCAGTACCCGGCACACTTCATAGCCATTCATTTCCGGCAGCATCACATCAAGAATAATTACATCATAGTCGTCCGCCGTCGCCGTTCGATACCCCTCGTCGCCATCATGTGCCACATCAACCGCATAGGCTTCATCTTCCAAGCCTTCCTTCAGCGACTGGGCAATCGCCACGTCATCTTCTACTAGTAAAATTCTCATTAGCTAATTATCCTCTTTTTTCAACTTTAGCACAGGCATCTGAAAAATTGCTTAAAAGCACCCTGATCAAAAGCCGCTTAGTCGTCACAACGAATGATAATTTTAGAGTTATCTCCCGCTACAACCCGGCACTTGCCGCCGACAGGATACGTAAACTTCGGGTCAGTGTGACCAAAATCCAGATTGACCACCACTGGAATCGTGGGATCGATATTTTTCGAAAGGATGATATCGCTAACCATATCGTCAGTCGCCCGAGATTCGCCCTGAAAACGCCCCACTAGAATTGCTTTCACCCGACAAAAAAATGGCTGCTGCATCAATGCCTGCACGTGACGCTCAAACGTTTCGGGAATTGAATCATAGCTATCGTCTTCAATACACAAAATAATATCGCCTTCAATTTTCGGAAAATATTCCGTACCATTCAACAAGTTTAGACTACACAAATTGCCGCCAATCATTACGCCTTCAGCCGACCCGCTCTGCACGACTCGCGGTCCATTATTTTCCAAAGCTTGACGCGGCGAAACTTCGTCATAATTCCACGGAAAATCATAAAATGTTTCCGATTGCTGAACGACAAACTCTGCCGGCTGATCTGCAAACAAACACCGCCGAAAATATTCCAACGAATAATTAGCTTCTGACGGCAAACCAAAACAATAGAAATTCGGCATCGCATAAGTCACCAACCCAGTTTTTGCCAAAATCGCGTGATTAAGAACGGTAATATCAGAAAAGCCACCAAAGATCTTCGGATTATCTTTAATAATTTGCCAGTCAATTCTACCAAGCAACTGGTTGGAATTAAATCTGCCAATCGCCGCCAAAACACACTTCACGTTTTCGTCCATAAATGCTTCGTGCAAATCCTCAACCTTCTCGTCGTCCGTCGGACAACCTCGCTGACTCCGAGAAAAAGCATTTTTACTAAACGAAACTTTTAGTCCAAGTGATTCTAACGCCGCTTTCGCCCGATCTAAAACTCTTTCGTCAATATCACTCGCCGAACGCGCCGGCGCAACTATTCTCACTTCATCACCTGGCTTTAATTTATCTGGTATCATACATTTCCTTTCCTAAAATTAATCAATCAAAAAACCTCCCGCAGGAGGCATAAAACAGCAACAAAACACCTCCTGCTTACACGTGGAGATGATGGTGATGTTGTGAAAATAATTTCGTCATATAAGATATTATACCAAAGTTAATTTAACGATAAGACAGATCCGTAACATTATCAATAACCTGCACATCGTCTGGTAATGGTACAGACTGCTTGCAATAGTCGTTTTTTATGAAAAAACTGTTTACCCCAGCGTTAATGCCAGCTTCGTAATCATAATAGTAGCTGTCGCCGACCATATATACATTTCTAGCATCAAGATTAAAATCTCGTACGATATCTCGTATCACATACGTTTTGCCATTTCTATCGCTACCGTCCGAACAGAAAAATCCATCAACAAACCTCTTGATATTAAGATTAACGATCTTGGCTTTCAACTCTTCAAGTGCTTCTGGTCCTGGGACAGGGTGGGCTGAAACAATAAATATTTTATATCCGCAAGCCCGAAGATTTTTCAGGAAATCATACACGCCATCGACTAAGCTTAAGTTGTTATGGCTATGTTTCTCAACCTGATCACCTTTATAGATACTATCTGGCCGGGAATTTTTATCCGCGCCAGTAGGCCGCCAAAGCGTACCGTCACCATCAAAAATTACTGCTTTTGTGTTATTTTTATTCATGCTGTTCAATCTGTAAAATTCGCATAACCTACCCCAGCATCTCGCCTAATCTGTCGAATGTTCGCCCATTGCGAATAGTGATCAGTGGGTAAAACTTTTCTTTCATTAGTAACTTATGGTATGAGGTACGCAAAAATTCTTTCTCCGTATACTTACCCCAAAAGACTGCCTTTTTGCCAAAATGAACAACCTCATCATGAAGCGGCATTTGGCTAATCCTATCTTTCATATTCTCAGGGTCAACATCATCGGTATAGAATAATACATCTTTCCGCGCCAGAGGCTGGTACCACCACTCTGGTAGACCAGACACTTCACCTAAATACTCTTCTTTCGTCAAAATGACGTGTTTGATGGTAAACGGAAAACGCTCCAATATGCCAGCAACATTCTCTTTGATTGTCGTCAGGCCATCATCAGTATCAAATATGACATTACCGCTATTGATATACGTAACAACATCCTGATACCCCAACCCTTCGAGGCTTGCCGTAAGGTCGTTCATCGAGACTTTATTTTTACCGCCAACATTGATACCCCGGAGCAACAGGATATATCTCATACTCTTTAGTATACTATCGCCTGCGCTTCCGGCCAAATGCGCTGCACTAGCGCCGCGCGTAGTTAGGCGCACCCAAGCGTCACCGTACACCCGGTTGATTGCCATCAGTCCTTAGACATCACGAATCTACCAACAGCCACTCAGCCACTCTTCTATTGACACAATAATCATAATTCGATACGATATGAATGAATATAAAAAGTTATTCATTCATATCACTAACATGAAGGAGGTCACCAGCGTTGGACAAAAGACAAGCATTAAAAACAGCTGCCTATGATGTCTTCTCAAAAAAGGGATATAAGAAGGCCGGTATCTCAGAAATTGCTAAACGTGCTGGGTTAGCAGTCGGTTCTTTTTACAACTACTACGACGGCAAAGAAACTATCTTTCTGGATGTGTACGTTGAAGAAAACAATCGCATTCGCCAAGCGATGATGGACGACATTGATTGGCAGCAGGATTTGGTTGAGCTTGTGAGGCAGATTTTTGAACAGTCACGAAGCCTCGTTTCGTCCAACAAAATTCTGGCGGAATGGCATAATCCAGCCGTCTCTCGCACACTACGTGGTTATTATTCTTCAGGTAAGGGTAAAGCTACGAACACCTTCCATCAATTTTTGGTCGAGACCTTTACTGGTCGCATGGTAGCAGAAGGATATTCAGAGGAAAAGATTCAGAATATTTTACAGGTTTATAATTTGTTTTACTACATGGATATACATATCACTGAAGGCGATTTTCCAGGTATCAGTAGGACGCTGGAAATACTTGCCACTAACTTTGTTAAAGGTATTTTTACATCATGAAAAGGAGTAAAAAAATGGTAATCATCGTTATATCTATTCTTACAGTTATAGGCCTTGCCACTTGGGGTGTCATCGCCTACTTAGGGAAAGGCCAAACGTTATCGGTCAAATCTATCGAAAACCCTAGCGGAGACCTTCATGTCATTCGCCTAGCAAAGCCTGATACTATGACATGGAAGGCGGGCTCTTATGCCAAGATCACGCTACCCAGTACGGCATCTGGTGGTGGAAAGAGTGATCATAAGGGCGAACAGACAAGCCGTTGGCTGAGTATCGCCTCTAGTCCTGAGGATAATGAAATTATTATCCTAACCCACAATAGCGGTAGTCCTTATAAAAAAGCTTTGACTAGCCTACCAGCAGGTAGTCAGGTCAAGATGAGTTGGCTGGAACCTTCTTTGTCAGTTACAGACGGTAACGAGCCACTGGTTTGCTTCGCGTCTGATGTCGGTATCTCAGCAATACGACCAATTGTCAGGCAGTGGGCCGGTAAACGCCCTGTCATTCTCTATCACCTAGACAAGGGAGTAAAGGTCTTTGACAAGGAACTCTCAGAGCTAGCAAACAAAACAGCCAATATGACTTATGAGACCAGTGCTAGCCTTTCTCAAAGCCAAGAACGCTTCAAGCAGGCGATTGATAGATATGGCAACAAGGCTCAATATCTCGTGGCAGGACAGCCCGACGATGTGAAAACGATGAAGAAACTCCTTGGAGACAACGCTATGCATGATAACGTCAAATCAAGTACTTTTCGGGGGTTGAAGTAGTCAATATGACTGTATGAGTTGCCGATAGGTGATACTTAGACAGCTATCGCCTGAGCTTCCGGCCAAATTCGCTGTACCAGCCGCTTGCCGCGCATGGTTAGTCGCACCCAAGCGTCACCATAGGCTTGGTCGATTGCCATCAGTCCTTTTCGGCGTAAGTCTGTCAACACGTTCATCACCGTCCTGCGCGGCATTCCCATCTGCGCCGCCAGTGAGTCTGCTCCATCGCCACCATCTTCGTACACCTGCTGCAATACCAGCGCTTCGTTGGTTGTTAGGTTAATCTCTTTTACTTGCGTTTTGCTCATAATAACCCTTTCTTTTAGCGATATTTTGATAATACGCTGACGATCTTTAAAAACGCTGTAAAAGTCTATTAGTCTCTAGAGTCATAAAATAATGCTTCTGACCTACGAGATATATACGTTATGTTGCTTTTACGATTGCTGTATTTACTTTGTAGGTCGACAATATCAATTTGTTGCTCTGCTGGTTTTAGGTCATTTTTATATACCTGAATGGTTATCATGTCATTTGTTGCCACAACTTTATGTAAACTACCAGAAGATAGACTAATGTTTTCTGGTGACGGGTCTTTTACTGGCTGATTGAAATATAAACGCCATCTCACAACATCTCCAGAATTTTCCGCAGGAATATACTCAACACGTCGCAACCTCGGGCCCTGACTGTCGACTAAAATAAACATGAACACGACAAGTATAGTCACCAACAAAACTAACCACTGCCAGCGTTGAATTTTGTGCCAATAATTAATAGACATATTGGTTTTTCTCCTTGTCAATCGGACGAATATAATCAGGCGACAATACGGTATGATCAGAAGAGCTATTGCCTGGATTGGCGATAAATACTCCACTGACCTCCACCCACTGATCTATCGATAGTGTCTTTCGCCAACCAGGGCTATAAACTGGCACGCCGACGGGACGAGCATCCATCACGCAACAGGTCACTACAAAACGCGAAACAAAAAAGACGTTTTCATCACCACTCGATGTAATGAATCCACTAACTTTGACTGGCTTGTTTTGGTATTGTTTCGGATCGCTAGATTGAGACAATAGTAGCGCCCAATCCTTGACAGTGAAGTTTGCATAACCTCCCCTTTCCTTGAGAATTGCAGACTCCGTGGCGTCGTTTGTCGCATTTGCGCCACTATTCATAACACGTTGACCCACTGTCAAGCTGGTTAACGCAGCTGGTTTTATCACTAACAAAATAAATGTCGATGTGACAACTATTACCGTTGACACATAGATTCGACTCTTTTTTTGGGTTTTTTTGTGATAATCCCTAGAGATAACAATTATAGCAATGACAGCTAGTACAGCCCCAGCTACTGCTAATATTAGTGAAAAGATCTCGTACCTCGGGTGAATATACCATCTGAGCTTTTCTTCAAAAAATAACCAAATTGTAGCAACGCTAGCAATCAGGACAAGCAAGACGCCACTCCATTCGTCCAGTTTGTTAAGTCGCCGTATAAACTTAGAATACATAATTTACCACCAGTCCAATCAACATAGACATCAAAAACACCAACACAGAGACCTGTAAAAGTATATTTCGACGATACGTCGTACGCATCAAGCTCAGCATTTTGACATCAATCATCGGACCGAACGTCAAGAAACTAACCAGTGAACCGGACGTAAAAGAACCACGGAATGCCAAAGCAAAAAACGCATCAACGCTAGAACAAATAGACACAACAAAAGCCAGGACCGCCATAACCAAAACAGACCATGCCGGACTATTCCCAAGCAGCAATATCGTTTCGCGCGGTACTACAACCTGGATAAAACCAGCTACCATTGCACCAATCACCAACGCGGGCATCATACTGCGCGTTTCATGCTTGAAAAAATGTAGCGCGTCAACGAGCTTATTTGAATTGTCTTTTTTCTCTTTGCAAATAGCAATAAATTCTGGGCGCAACATAGCATCTTGCCGTGTTGAGCTATATATCCAGCCAATGAGATTGGCGATCAAAAAACCACCCAGAATTCTGGTGATCAGTACAGTGTTATCGTCAGAGAATGCCTGCTGAGTTGTGATGATAGTCACAGGATTTAGTATTGGTGCTGCCAAAAGAAATGTGAGAGATTCTGCTGGCGTTAAACCTTTGGCAAGCAGCCCACGTGCTAATGGCACGTTGCCGCACTCACAAACCGGCATAAACACCCCGAGCAGTGAGATGAGAGCACGGCGCAGGAATGGTTGCTTCGGCAAGTACTTTAGCAACCAGTCATGAGGCAGCCACAAACGAACAATGATAGAAAAAAATAACCCAAGCATAACGAAAGGTAGCGCCTCGATAATGACACCCAGGCTTAGGGTTATAAAATCTTGTACTTGCTTTGGCAAATCGATGGGCAAAAAATATCCAAAAATCTTTATTAGTGCAAAAACTAAAATCGTCGTTGCCGCCAAAAGCCAGCGCTTAATTTCTGTTTTACGTTTTTTCACCTCTTTATTATACGTTTACTTCTGGTATTTTTGGCAAACATTTACCAAAAATAGCGCCCGAGGAGGTAAGCGCTATTTTGGCTATATGCCACGAGCTAATTTACTTGTGGTGAAGCGTTGTTGGGTATTTGTGGTATTGAGTCAGATTGACCTGACGGAGCAGTTTGGTTGAAAAAATCTATCGCTTGTCGAACTCATCTTTATGGTTGTTTATGACATATGTTACGGGAAAAGACAATTCCTTTGACAACACTTCTTCGAATGTCAGCCAAACAGGATTTCCACCCTCTTCTTTCACCTTGATTTCAGGCTTTTCATCTAGCTCTACTAAATACGCATGCCATTTATGCGCATCGCACCCTCTTCGACATGAGTCACCGATTATATCATCGGACGAAATATGTTTGACGTCCGCTATAAGACCAACCTCCTCTAAAAGTTCTCTGCGTGCCGCCACCTCAGGGTTTTCCCCGGTATCGACGTGTCCCGATGGGACCGTGAGAACGAATGGGAATATCGTTCTTTTGAAGAAGAGATATGTATTATCAGGCGCCTTAACAAAAACTCCCACACTCTCGTGCCAGTATTCTCCATCATCCGCTATCCACCAATTTACAGCTGGGTCTATCACTATAGATCTTTTTTCAAGGGCGTTACATGTTTCGCAGCGATAGAAAGTTTTTCCATCAATATACTCCCTATGAACCGTTTCTGAGTGACACTTTATGCAGTACTGATGGTACTTGCCGTCTTTATCCCAGTCAAAATTCAATTTCATGCTCTTACCTCAATGCGTAAGTAATTACCTTTCTATTTTAACAGATTACGAGCAACCTCAAACGAGTTGTTTATAGACTAATTTTTCCAAAGTACAGCTTGATAATATTTAATTGCCATATACTCATCAAGCGTCGTGATGCTCTTTTGAAGAATCTTTTCCTCATTGAGCACCGGCACGACAATGTCAATGAGTGGACGGGCAATCGCCCGAAATGACGGTTGGTTTTTAGACATGATGGCTCGCTGGTTTCTGGCAATTGGTTGAGTTATAGTTGCTACTCTCATGAGGGAAAATATAGATGAGGGGTCTATAAAAATACTTTAAGCTAAAACAAAGAAAAAACACCTCCTTAGAAGTGTCTTTTCTTGGCTCCGGCAGCTGGGCTCGAACCAGCGACCTATTGGTTAACAGCCAACCGCTCTACCGCTGAGCTATGCCGGAATACTATTGATCTAGGTGCTTCTGCGCGCCGAAACGCGCAGATACAGAAGTTATTGTATACCAATTTCCTGCCCCTGTAAATACTACTGAGCATGGAGTTTGTCTATGTTTTTAGCGAGATCGGCAATTGTCTCCCACGACGAGCCATCCGTCATAATAGCTAAAACATATGTACCACTTGATCCATAGACAATAGCCGCGTCATGAAGCAATCCATTCATAAACCCTACTTTGTTTGCAACTTTGCCACCTACACCAGCTGGAATTCCTTTCCGGAAAACATTACCTGTCATCGCAGAAATGAGACGTTGTTGATTTTCACTAGAGAAATTTTGCCTAGTTGCGATCATCCCGAGCAAAAGCGTCAGGTCATTGGCCGTCGTATACGGTCCACCCTCTTTCATGAATGTTGAATTCGCAAGTCCAATCGCCTGAATGTCAGCCGTAACATTCTTGAGACCGATAGAACCGAGGAAGCTCTCGGCACACGCATTGTCGCTGTGACTTATCATTTTGTTGAAGCACGCCACACTACTCGACCAATCTCGCTTCCCCGAATCAATTTGCTTCATAAGACTGTAGGCAACAAATAATTTATAGGTACTGGCAGTTACAAATTGCTCATTGCCACGATAATCCGCTCGACGCTTTTTGCCATCTAGCTCGATCATCGATATGCCAAACACACCCGAATGATCCTTAGCATAATTAGCCATCAATGCTGAAAGCCCAGTATCACTCGCACTATAAGTCCGTGTGTATTGCTCGGTCGGTGGCACAACTTTTGCGATTACCGTCGCAGATGCAGCCTGACCGTCAACTACTGACTGGAGGCTTTTTACCGTTTCCGCGACATCAATTGCACGACCACTGTCACCCGTCGTCTGCGACACAACCGTGAAGTCATTGGTTGTAATATGCGAGACTCCTGGCTTTATAGCCACCCTATAGGCCACGACGCTATTTAGCCACTTTGCCGACCGTTCGGTATTTACTGTTGCAATAATCTTGTCGTTACTTGATGAAAAATCTAGCCAAGACATAACTTCGTTTCCTGGAATCACAACCGATTCACCACCCACCGTAAGATTGATGCCCTTATTGAGACGTGAGTTCAGAGTCTCAGCAAGCCTCTTTGCCACATCATCTTTGATACGAGCCTCAATCTCTTTACGATCAACTCGAATTTCTGTCTGTTTCTGGATGGTCGGACGAGCCGATTTGACACTTTTTATCACATCACCAGCCTCACATTGACCGCCCTTTTTTGCAGAAACCATGACAAGCCTATCACCCTGCGCTTTGAGAGTGGCATCAATTGGATCCTGACGGCAGCTCGGCATTAGGTGTTTTTCAGCATAACTATCAAACGATGATCCATATATGGGGACGGGGGTGGATGTTGATTTCGACCCCGCCCAAAGTATTGACGTCGGCAAAAGACGCAAGTACCACGGATAATCAAGCTTTTCTAGCCGTGCCGTGTTATCGACTTTTATGTCAGCAGATGATAACTTCGACGAGACCACTGGCTTAGAGCTCGTCCCCATATATATGTTGATTTTATGATTAGCGTATGCGGCATTGAGTTTTGAAGCCGCTTCACTGCGATCCATGCCACCAAGTGACATGCCGTCAATTTGTACAAACGGCAATAAACGACCAGCAGGATATAAAAGCTGAATCAGTAATACAAATCCAAGAGCAATACCTCCCACGACGCAAGACAGTCGACGCTTACTGATCTGTCCACAACGCAACTTGCTTCGAAGCACTCGATACATCGCCTTCCGTGCCCGCTTCATATTATTTATTATACAGGTTGGTTATTTACCATCGCCAGGTGACGTTATGCCTAGGATATCAAGCGCCTTCTCAAGGGTTGCGATATCATCGGCGTTCGCCTCTTTGTCTTCAGATTTTAGAGCTTGAATTTTCTTCGCAATCTCCTGACTAGCCGTAGACACTACGGCGCCCTCTTGCGACAGGCCACCCGACTCTTTATTCATAACCACCTCTAGAGTGCGAGCAGAATTATCTTTTTTGACGAGCCAGCCACGCGCGATCAGGCCATTAACGTGAGTTGCGACAGTCGACACACTCCTGTAGTCGAGCGCTCTCATAATCTCTCGGTAGCTCGGCCCATAGCCGTTACCCTTGATAAAGCCATCGATAAAATTCAATAGCTCACGCTGTTTTTTTGTTGGTCGGTTTTCCATACCCACTTCCTTTCGCACCATACAAGACACCGGCAACACCCCACCAAACCATTGCAACAGTATCATCCGCCCAAACTGGTTGCATGAGACCAATTACCGCGAGACCTATCCCGCTTAACAAAAGTGCGAGATGACGCCAATCATGACGAGATCGCCATGAAGTTACCAATACATTTACAAACAAGACGATAAATAGTGCAAGGCCCAGCCAACCCGCCTCATGAGCAACAAATAGATATTGGTTTTCGATAATAAGCGGTTTATCTCCATAGAGCGAAGCGGAGCCAGTACTGCCCACACCACCTCCAAATGGCTGATTCATCATGCGAGAAAATCCATCATACAGAGACTCGGCGTGACCTCGATTCGAATCGGTTGAGGCGCCGGTCGAAGGATTATCGTGGACAACAGCATTGTGCCAAAATGACGTACCTCGCAGGAGACCAATTGCGACAATACCAGCTAAAATAACCCCGCCAATCGTTATTAATTGTTTCTTTAATGAGAATCGACGCCTCACCATCAAGGCCACCACGACAAGTACCACCAAGCCGCCAAGTATCGCACTTCGTGAATAGCTAAACCACAGGGCGATAATTGCCGCTATGCCAATGAATACGGCTTTCTTGTGACTCAGTATAGATTTAAATCTTTCTTTGTCATTTAGATAAGCCACCACTCCAATCAAAGCCGTTAAAGCATAAGCGCCTAGTGGATTAGGGCCACGTAAAGTGCTCTGCAAACGAACATAATCTGGATTGTTGTCTACCGTTAAGTACGGTTGAATTGTCTCGCTACTATATCCAACATATTTCAAGAAATCATGTGGCAATACGAGTTGTAACACCGCAAACCCCAAAACTATACCTGAGCCAATTAGTAAAACCTTGAAAAATGACTGTCGATAAACTGGATAGGCCTTCAAAAACAGGTATATAGCTATAAAGTACGCCACGTATCGAAGATCTATCATCAGTCCAGCAATAGCCTGACCCTGCGTCACCGGTGAAAGTAAGGAGGTGGCAATATGAAGTAACGCATAGACCCCGACCAACCATACAACCCAATCGTTACGAAGTGTAGCCAAGGCTCGTCGACGGTAGTAATCTATAACCAGCAGTATCAGCGCTACAGCAAGCATCAACTCTTTCCAAGCCTTTATCCCATCACCAGCAAATGGCCACCGACTCTCTATAAATACCGTTAGTGGAGCGTGAAAGACAACCAAACCCATTATCACCAAAAGTATCCAAGCGATAATATGCTGTAAACGAAGACGTTTCATTATCCCTATTGTACCGAAAATGATATACTAATGGCACATTATGCCGTCGCGAAATACAAAGTTCTACAGTCTCATGCTGATGGCCGCCGATGCAATCGTGCTTGCGATCGTTTTTGCTGTTGCTTATTATGTGCGTACACAAATTGACACCAGAACACTCCTTCACTCTGTCTATGCTTCAGAGTATATTTTTGGCTTTCTTGCTATCGCCCCTGTTTGGATTCTGATATTTGCGTCACTTGGACTATATTCGAGTGGTGTATATGGACGACGCTTGGTCGAGTGGAGTCGAGTGATACTCGGAACATTCATCGGTATCCTACTCGTTATCGGCTGGGAGTACGTCACTAATATTCATATTTTTCCGGCTCGCTTGGTCGCACTCTATGTCTTTATCGGCTCGACCGTTGCTATAATATTAGTTCGCGAAATTATCCGCGATGTAAGAAATGAGCTTTATCGATACGGACGAGGAGTTAGTCGAGTCCTGATTATCGGCAACTCTCCCGCCACCGCTGATATCATCGAGGCTCTACAAAGCACCCACAAATCCGGTTATCAAGTTGTCGCCTTTGCTGGGCCGTCAAAACTTATTTCACCTCACTTAGGGATTACTCACTACAGCCGGGTTGAGCAGGCTCTCAAAGATATCAATAAGCTTCACATCACAACAATTATCCAGACAGACCTGTACGACAGCGAAGATCGTAATCATCAAATTCTCGGTGCGGCGCAGGTCAATCATATTCAATACAACTTTATACCTGGTGAGCCAGAGTTTTATACTGGCAAAAATACCGTAGACGTATTTCTTGGCTACCCAATGATAACCGTCAGTCAAACGCCACTCGTTGGTTGGGGCGCCATCATCAAGCGTCTATTTGACTTCGTCCTTGTCGTCATCACCCTACCACTCTGGGGTCTAATTCTCCTATTAATCAGCCTGCTGCAAAAAATATTCAATCCAGGACCAATTTTTTACCGCTCAAAGCGTCTGAGTCAATTTTCCAAGCCAATTGAGCTATTTAAGTTCCGTAGCATGGGCGCACAATACGGCAAAAAAGATGCCAGTCTAGAGTTTGAGGACATGGGACGACCCGACCTAGCAGATGAGTACCGCAAAAACCACAAAGTCAACAACGACCCGCGCATCACTCGTTTCGGCAAGTTCCTGCGCGACACCTCACTAGATGAATTACCTCAGTTTATAAATGTCCTCCGTGGCGACCTAAGTCTTGTTGGCCCGCGACCAATCCTACCCCAAGAGGTCAAATTCAACCGTACACGTACCGCTCTACTTCACAGCGTCAAATCGGGCGTTACTGGACTATGGCAAGTCTCCGGCCGCTCTGAACTTAGTTTCGAAGAGCGAATCGAACTCGAGCTCTACTACGCCCAAAACTGGAGTTTCTGGCTCGATCTACGCATCCTATTCAAAACAATCGGTGTAGTTCTACGAAAAACTGGCGCAAAATAGCCAATTAGCTGCGTAATCACCTATTTACAAAGGCGCCTTTTACGCCTGAAATAGAATGCTCCAATTGCCGTAAATGTAATACATCCAAAGGCATACGGAGCAAAAACCCACCAAATAGAGTCATGCTGATCATCTACACCTGTCGTCTCCGATGGAACACCCATACTCAGACGCGGTGCCTCAATATGTATAGCGCCTTCCGAGAACACACCCCTGTTATCACTGTATACAACCGGATGCACACCCATATTTTGTAACCATTGAGATACCAGGCGCTTGTACTGGACTGTCAATTCACTCGATATCGGACCAGATGATGGGCCAGGATGGGCACATACATTAGCTCCCCTATCGTCATACCATCCGCCAGCAACATCACACACGTCTCGAGAATCTAGCGCTTCACGAGATGAAAATACCGACACGAATTGCTGAACTTGAACAGGGCGTCCATCCAAGCCTCTACCGGTTGCTGTAATTAAATGTACACCCGGTGAGATATCTCTAGGCAGTAAACCGCTCCAACTTGCACCACCAGTTTGATCTGTTATCAGTGTGGCAATACGAGTCGGCTTGGAGTGTATCAATACCTCAACCTTTGTCGCCGGAGCAAATCTACCTGGAGGCAAGGATAGAGTAGCCTTAGAGTCTCTTGTCAGCATATCGTCAAATATACGTTCTCGGATTAGAGTATGTTGTTTATTGACCGGGCTTAGGTTTGAGGTAGTTTCACTTGTATTCGCTTCTACTCGATGTTTTGCTTTTTCGATAGCATATGCCATTTTTGCATGACCTTTTGCATTTGGGTGAAACATGTTATTAAAGCCATCTTTGCGAAGAATGGTTCTCACAACGCCTGTCATGTATTTTCCACCTTCGCAAATACGACCCCCAACAAGGGCATCAGTAATACTGAGGTATTTGATATTCATATCTTTTGCGGCACGGGCAATAGCAGCATTCAGACGATCAACCGCCTCGTTAATCAATTCTCGTTCGGGTCTATTCAAAAGACCACCATTGAGATAACAAAGGCCATCGTTGTATATAAAGCTCGGGTAACCAATAGCGTATATCTTTGAGTGTGGCGAAGCAGTTTTCACACTTTTTATAAAACTCTTTATATGAACATACTGGTCATCAATAGACGCCATCAGGTCATCGTGCATAGTCCCGTATCCACCCTTTACATAACCGCAAGTATCAATACTCAAGGCACAGTACTTTAAAATCTCTCCAAAACCAATATCATTACCCCCACCAGTAAAAGTAATTATATCTGGTTTATATTTCTTGACGAATTCCAGCTGCGGGACTCGTCCAGGAATATAACGATCTAGCGCATCCTGCTGAATACGAGATATTTCATTTTGACCCTTTAGCCTTCCACCCTGTCCCATATATCCAGCAAGCGGACGATTATAGTCATAAACCATGCGCGCACCAGAACAGGCAACCGAGTGTACGTCGCCCTCCCTTATAGCCCAAATACTACGCAGCAAAAATGGGTATGAGCGCGAACTAATATGGCACATGTCTAGTCCGTGGTCAGTAAATGGCAGATAATAGCTCTTATGACCTTCTCTTTCTACATCACCCTCTCCACTGGTGTATGAGTCGCCGAGAGCAAGATAGGTTGGTTTTTTACCTATTGTAATACGATGCTTGATATTATATGAACCCTGATCAAATACAAGCCTTTCGTTATTGTCCATAAACCGACCATTCATCCGTGTCCATTTAGCTGAGCCGAACTTTTGCCTAATCGTCTGGTCAAATTCAGCGTACGAACAGTATCCTCCTGAGCCTTTCGTTGTATTATAATTCGTACCCAAATTAACACCACATCCTAACGTATCATAAACTCGCATCGGTGAGCTCGTTGCTACATACCTGCCATCATCTGAAATTGCAATAGCACTCGAAACAGATCCAGAATATAGTTGACTAGCGTTGGTGCCAATCAGCACTGTATCGAGCGTCTCCAAGTCCACCTTAATAAAACTAAACCAATCAACATACACAAACATAAACCGACCATTTGGTGACACAGCTGCGTTTAGTATGGCGCGCAGCTCCCCAGGATAACCACTATCTGGAAAAAGCTGAACACCCTTTGTTTTATCAAGTAAATAATACTGGTACATTCGACCTACATCTGGCCCCTTTGGTAATAGTGCACCCGGACCTGATCGAAAAAGCGTGTAGGCGGTTAGATAAGAGCCTCGATAATCTTGACCAAACAGTATATCAGTACCTGCTACTAATTTTATGGACTCGAATTTATGCTCTATTCGACGAAACACACCTTCGTCTTTTTTAGCTGCGTAGGTGTATGCGCCATATTTAGCAATTTCAATAGTCTTCCCTATATAAACGCAGGCGCTCTCTATCGTGCTATAAATTTTGACCTTACGAACTATACAGTTATTTTTATCTTCAAGCTTATCAATAGGCTCACCCGAAACCTCCGCTCCACTATACCAACCGCCTCCCTCTGCCTTCACGTTGGCACCCACAAACATGCATATGATGCTAGCTACAATTATCGACGACACTAGAGCAATCCTCGGTATCGGCATAGTATCTTTATTGTAGCCTTAAGCACATCGATAATCAAATACACTCCAATAGCACATAGAATAAATTCCGAAAGCGTAACGATGTCCTATAATAGACCCTATGAGACATCCACGTATTGCTATTGTCTGTGATTTTTTGACCACTATGGGCGGGGCGGAAAATGTCGTCCTCGCGATGCACGAAGCCTTTCCCGAGGCGCCAATATATACCGCAATATACAACCCAGAAAAAATGCCTGCATTTGCCAAGCTCGACGTCCGCACAAGTAAGCTCCAGAGACTTCCAAAAAAACTCCGAACTTATCACAAGCTATTTCCGACCATGGCGGTAAAAGCAATGCGCCAGCTTGACCTCTCAGGCTACGACATTATCTTGACCAGCTCATACCTTCATGGCCATCAAGTCACAAAATCTCGCCCTGATCAAGTGATCATAAATTATTGCCACACTCCACCGCGATACTACTGGAGTCATTACAAGGAATATCGTCGCGACCCAGGCTACGGCAAGCTAAACCCGATCATCCGCACTCTCATGCCACTGCTAGTTCCACGTCAGCGCAAACTTGACCTCGAGGCCGCTAAACAGGTCGACGTATTTATCGCCAATTCAACCGAAACCCAAAAGCGTATCAAAAAGTTTTATGGACGCAGTAGTACGGTAGTTCACCCACCAGTTGATGTTTCACGTTTTGCTCCTGCACGCGAGCGTGGCAATCACTACGTAACCATTGGGCGTCAACTACCCTATAAGCGCTACGACCTCGCAGTCAAGGCCTGCACAAAGCTTGGCGCCGAACTCCACGTATTTGGCAACGGACCAGCTCATGACAAGCTGGTCTCGATTGCTGGACCAACTATTCACTTTCACACCGATCGATTTGGCGACGCGTCCGATAAAGCGGTAAATAATGCCCTAAACACAGCAAAAGGTTTTATTTATCCTGCCGAGGAGGATTTTGGGATTGTCAGCGTCGAGGCACTCGCAGCTGGCGCACCAGTTATTGGCTACGGCCGGGCTGGCACACTCGACATCATTACTTCTCCTGAAGTGGGTGAGTTATTCGAACGTCAGACAATCGATGACGTCGTAACTGCCATCCAACAGACTGAGTCCCGCAGGTTCTTTCCGTCGAAACTAAATCGAACTGCACGTCGTTTCGATAAGTCACTATTTCTGACAAAGATTAAAAAAATCGTTAACGATCATATTTCATAAAGAAAACGCCCCTTACGCCCTACCTAGTAGAGCGCAAGGGGCGAAAAAGAATCACTCCTCCCAGTCCGCCAATTCAATGGACCTTATAAGCCATTTTTCTGGGTGGACTTCGCCGTACCTAATGATGAGGACTCCGTCGAAGTCACTTTCTGTATGGTAGGTATAACAATGTTTATACCTACTCCCGCCTATACCGAAAGTGCTCAGGTTTGACAATGCTTCGCCATACCCGGCAGAAGAACCCGCCCAGCGGAAACCGCTGTGCAGGTTACCTGATATCATTTCTGGGTTGCCCTCGGCGACTTCGTGATAGAAGTCGCTATACCCGTAGTGGTCAGACAGCTCGACCGTCTCAAGGTAGCCCTTGTCGGGCACCCTGTAGAGGGCCCTAGACTCTCCGTGCCTCCCATTGTAGGAGCCCATGAGTTGGGTTCCTTCGGGTAGAGATAGCCTATAGCCGGAGACTCTCGCCTCCGATGCAAATGGTCTCCAAGTCGCCAAAAATACGACGACGGCGACCACAATTACAAGGCCTGCTATGGCAGCAGACACGATCCAAGCACGCTTATTATTATGGTGCATCTACGGTTCCTCTCACGAAAGGTACGCCCACTTTTGTGGGCTAATGTATATGATATCATTATATAATCAAAAAGTCAACTATTAGCTATTGGACGTCTCGCACGATATGATAGGGAGTATGTCGTCTATCTATGAGGTAGTAAAAAAACTACACGATCTATCTGCTGGCAAAAAATTTCTGATATCACTAATTCCACTAGCTATCCTACTAGTCGTATTCACTATTTTTCAGACAATTGATGACTTTTACCTCTCCGACAGTCTGTCAGTAACGATGATGTTTCGTGAGCCGTTTCAGCTACACAGTGTTTTTGCGATGGATTATCATACTTTTCTATTCAAGCTACCCTTCTTTTATATTGAGCAAAAAATCGGCCTCTCTATAATTAGCCACACCATCCTTTCGCTGATGTTTACCGTTCCGATGTTTGGGTGTTTTGGCTACATATTCTACAAAATTACCAAACGGTACCGCTACACCGCACTCTTACTTGCCGGTCTAATGATGCTATTTTTGCTCATTCCGCCACACTACACCCTAAATAATATGACCATGCCTAGTATGCGCAATATCGAGTACGGTATGTTTTTCTTGGCATTTTATTGGCTCTACAGAGACAATCGTCGGTCTCGCAGATGTATTGGCCTGCTATTTCTGGTCCTACTGGTCGCCTCTGATCCAATGTTTGCACCGTATGCAATCGGCGCATCTTTACTTGTCGCCATTTTCACTAACTTTCGAAATGTTACAAGACCCATTAAAATGCGCTCTATTTATACATTCGGCATCAGTGTGCTATCTAGCGCTCTCGGGATGATATTATTGCGCTTAGCCTCTGCTGTCGGCTTAGTGGTTGTCGGCAAAGAGTCTGGCGCTATGTTTATCAAACAACCAGTAGAATCGGTCGCAAGAGCATTTGAATTCTTTGTCGATGCGCTAAAATCTATCCTGGTATCGCTCGGAATTGACGTCGCCAGAGCACCGATTTACCGTCCCGAAACTATTATCGCTATCATGGTCGTATCTACCGTATCTATTATGGGCATAATAGCGCTACGAAAAACCCTTAAACAGTCCACCGACACCTACAGCTGGCGCGAGCAGTACGTGATACTCGCGATCGTCACTGTCATCGCTACAATCGTTCCCTACACACTCACTCAACATGTCGCAGATGGGGGAATGTCCGCTTCTTCCATATAGCACTGTTTTCGCTATCGATTATCGCCTCCTACGGATTAACTGTTTTGAAACCTCAAGTCAAAGGTATTGTTATGATGGCTTTTATCCTAGCTTTTACTGTATGTAGCCTCTCAGGAATATCACGAGCCTATCACTACGCGTCATTTACCGAACGTACTACTGGCTCACTCCACGACAACATCGCCAAAAGACTCAAAGAATATAATATAAATACTATTGCTGGGGACTACTGGCATATATATCCTATTTCAGCACGAGCAAGATCTAATTCAGACCAAGACCTGCGCCTACTACCACTCTCTCAGCGATGCGCATCACTTCAGGCTTATTTTATCGATGCACGCTGGATGTCTTATAAGAATATTGGTCCATATTTTGCCGTAATCGCCTATACCCAGCCAGTTGGAGACGACTATGACTACAATGACCCGATGAGTACAGCCTGCACGCACAAAGATGCCGTAGCGCAGTTTGGTCAACCACTCAAGCAAATTATCGTCGACCCAGCACCTCAGTCTGGACTACGACCCTACCATATCTATATATACCCTACAGAGAAACTCAGTAGAATCAATACAGACCGAGCGCGAGCCAAACTAAACGAATCGTATAGGTTTTAGCATCTCTTTTCGTCTTTTTTAGGAAAACTAAGACTGAATCTTTTTGGCGATATCACCAACTTTTGGAGCCAGGTCCTTACGAGCAACTAACAGCCCATCTGGTGTATTGACGACGACAACATTGTCTAGGCCGATGATCGCGATGTCTTTTTCCTCTTCGTTTCGTACATAAGCGTTTTCGACTTCAATCGTGTGAACTTTGTCGCCGCAGATATAGTTACCAATTTCGTCTTGCTCATTTACGTCGTGTAAATCCTTGAAGTTACCGACATCCATCCAGTCAAACGTAGCTGGCGTGACAACAAGCTTCTTTGCTTTTTCGATCAATGCATAGTCGATAGAATCACTCTCGAATGATTGGTATGTATCGATATACTCTTTCGTACCGTCGTCTAGACCCATGAGGGCTTCGTAACGCTCGAGAAGAGCTGGAGACGAAGATTTCATAGCCTGAAGGAAAGTATTGACCGAACCAACAAAATAGCCACAGTTCCAGAGGTAATTACCAGCGTGCATATACTTTCGTGCCGTATCAAAATCTGGCTTTTCCTTAAAGCTCTTTACTTCGTAAACACTTTCTTGGCTAGTTTCCGCACCGCGCTCGATATAGCCAAACCCAGTTGCAGGAAATGTTGGCTCTATACCAATGAGGGCAATTTCTTTGAGCGCCTTTGAAGCTTCACCCGCTTTTATAAATGAGCGCCCAAATCCTTCTACATCTCGGACTTGATGATCAGCAGAAATAAACGCAATAGGCTCATCATGATCTGGGTGGTTTTTTGCGATGTGCGCAAGCGCTGCGATGATACAGTTAGCCGTACCGCGTCGACCAGGTTCAGAAATGATATGCTCGTCGTCAAGTACTGGGAGCTGCTGTTTCAGTAGTTTTACGAGACTTTCGTCTGGGACAACATAGATCTCTTTTGAGAATGTCGTCGCACGGTTATAGGTGTTTTGCACCATCGTGTAATCGTTGACGAGCTTTAGAAGTTGCTTTGGTTTGGCTGATGTCGAGAGCGGCCACAAACGTGTACCCGACCCCCCTGCAATAATCACGGTAATCATACACCCATTATATACTTCACCCGTTCCTTATCAACGGTATATTGTCAAAATCAAAAATACAGCCTATCAATCACTAATGAGAGTTGATCGATAATTCTTTAAGCGAACATCTTCTGGTACATAGACAGTGCCATCGGTCAATGTAAATTGAATCGTTATCGGATCGTCGGTTTTTGCAACAAACGTGATTGTCGCCGGCTGACCACTAGACTTTTCTAACTCGCCCTTAGCAATCTGCTCACCATTTTGCAGGGCAACCCAGGCGTAGCCTAGCTTACCAGTGGAAAACGCTTCAACCGACACCGACGACCTGCGTCCTATTATCGGACGCTGTCGGCTATCAGTAATTTTCATCGTCACCCTAGGTTGGCCCAGGCTAGTGCTGTAGCTCCCTGTGTCTTCGCGCGCGTAATTTGCCGAGGTCGTGATGAAACTGTCGTCTATAGGCGCTTGCTTATTTAGTTTATATAGACAAATATGATCATCCGTGGACGCCTGCCTAAATGGTGGAGCCTCGTAGGTTGACTTTAGGTCAATTTTTTCGGAATAAAGTAGCTTGCCCCAAGGTTGATTATTACATTGTTTGTTGCGCGTAATCACCGCATCCGCCCCACGCGCCCTCAAGAAGTCAATCGTCTCCGGATTCTCCTCTGTACCAAGCGCACTAAACTGTCCAATATTATATTTACTCACGTGATTATTGATTAATTTCTTGCCGTGAACGTATTGTGCGGTCGCATAATACCCGTTTACCTCAATCGGGCTATCCTGAAGAGGAAGCTCACCTATAGCCAAAATATCACCTCTCTGTTTGAGATAGCTATACAGCTTTGGCATTTTTGCTAGATCAAATAGCGGCGTATTTATAGTCGTTGCATATTCAGCCGCACACACTAGACCTAGCGTGGCTACAATAGCAATCTGAGCAACGTTCTTTTTACTATTTATGGCAAAACGACCTAGTAGTATATAAAGTGTAAACGATGCATACAGCACAAGCATCGCATGCATCGGTAGTATAAAACGAGCCAACACTCGCCACAGAGCAATATGATCTGTCAGGATTCCAGCAAGTGTTGGGATAGTCAGGCCAAACTTATAAATCTTGTCCGGCCCCATAAACGAAAGCATAACTGGCATTGACACCAGCACAATACAGCTCAGCACAACAAACCATCGATCACTTCGATCCGAGAGTTTTATTTTGTCCCTAAAGCTCTTATGCCAAAATATTCGCCAGACAAATAGCACTACACCCAAGACAGATAAGCCCAGGATAACATAGCCGATATAAAGCGTGCTCTCAACCTTATTTGAGTGCTGAGCTTTTTGGCGAAGCATGCTGTAATACCATTCCTGCCCGTGAAAAAATGGATTATATGGAGGTGGCGCCAAGAAGTCAAGCTTCGTAGACGCGTAGACCTTCAGCTCGGTTTTTATGGTACTCGTAGAACGATCGAGCGTCTTTGAGATCTGGTTACCAGATGTCAACTGTACATAACCGATCGGGGCAGCAAGCACTACCAACATCACCACAGCGACCAAAAGAGACTTAACTACGCCGACGATCTTTCTTTGACCCTGCCTCAGCACTGCACTCGCTATAATTATGCCTATAGCAAGTGTCGTGGCAAACACCGTACTCAAAAGCAAGTAATAGCCATCCGTAAAATATCCGGCAACGATCGACAGTGCTACAGCGAGACTTGATCGCCAAGACGGTCGCTTCCAGAGGTACAAAAATGCCCCTAGCTCAAACACAAACACCCAGCTAAATATATTGCCGATATGGTTCACCGTCTTGAACAGATGATATGGGAAAAATGTCGCCGAGAAGCCTGCAAACAATGCAATATACCACTTACCCGTAAGTCGCTTAACCAGCCCATAAATGCTCATACTGACCAGCAAAAATGCGATAATCTGCATGATATTTGTCCCCATAAACGGAGAGACAAATCTCGTCAATAACCACAAAGGAAACGATATCAGCGCGCTAGTTATCTGAGATGGATCGCCTAGATTAGCACCGTCTGGATAATTAACCGCATCAGTATGTCCAAGTAGAGGATTCATATCCTTATCCGCACCCATATTCCAGGTCGTGCCAGCCGTTGCATCACCCGGCTCAGATATAAAGAGTTTAGTGTCGCCCCCGATGACACTAAAATTCATATAGCATAGTGACAAAAAAGTAAAAAACACCATAACCACGACGTATTCCAGGATAGATCCGTTTAAGAATGCGCGGTGGCCAGTAAGTGTTTCGCGAAACTTCTTTTGCCAAGTCTTTTTCATTAGCAATATCATTATAGTTCATAGACACCCCTCGACAAAGTAAATGTTATACTGGTGTTACCATGAATTCTAAGCTCGTCTCTATCGTCGTACCGACAAAAAACTCTGCTCGAACCCTCGACAACTGCCTATCCTCCCTGTCTAAGCAGACCTATAAAAATATCGAGATAATTCTAGTCGATAACCATTCAACTGATGGCACAAAAGAAATTGCCAGACACTACACCCCTCACGTATACACAAAGGGACCCGAGCGAAGTTATCAGCGTAACTATGCCATGACAAAGGCGCGTGGTGAATATGTCTGCATTATTGATAGCGACATGAACCTAGAGCCAGACGTCATCAAACAGTGTGTCGAGCAAATCAAATCTGCAAAAGATATTGTCGGCGTCATCATACCCGAGGAATCGTTTGGTACTGGTTTTTGGGCGCAGTGCAAAAAACTAGAGCGTAGTTTTTATGTTGGTATACCTTATATGGAGGCCGCTCGGTTCTTTTATCGAAAGGATTTCAACGAGATCGGTGGGTATGACGTCAAGATGGTGAGCGGCGAGGACTGGGATCTGTCGCAAAGAATTGAAGCAAAAGGCAAGTTTACACACACCAAAGCCTACATTCACCACGACGAAGGAAAGATTTCCCTCCTGAGAACAATTCAAAAAAAACTTTACTACGCAAAATGCTTCGCCTCATACACAAGTAACTCCAACGACCAAAAAAAAGTCAGCCAACAGACCAGTATTTTTGGTAGATATAAGTTATTTTTCTCACACCCGAAAAAGCTATTTCGTAACCCAATACTAGGTCTAGGTATGCTGTTTATGAAAACTTGTGAATTTGGTTTTGGTGGAATTGGTTACTTATTAGCACGCCGCACTAAACGAGGTTAACCGTGCGTCGATCTACATCGATATTTATTGCCCTCAACATACTTGCTGCCGCAATCAATTATTTACTTTATCCGATCCTAAGCAGAATATTGCCATCAGCAGAATATGTTGACATCACCGTTTCGCTATCATTATTCACTCAGATGTCAACGTTTCTATCATCTGTTATTGCCGTATCGATAAGCCTAGCAAAATTCGACAAAGAGTCAACCGCACACCGACGAATTGCTACGCTACAGGCGGTAATCTTAAAGGTGTTTTTATTTCTAGCAACAGGTTTTTTGCTGGCGTCTCCGTTCGTGATGCAATGGGCAAATACACCTGCATGGTTCGCCGTCCCGATCACAAGCATGATGCTATTCTCTATCCCCGTAACGATTATTTCTGGCTATTTTAACGGCAAGAATCTAATCATTCAGCTAGGTTTTGTTACCGCTTTGTCGGCTGTACTACAGTTTGGGTTTGCTCTATTCGCTGCTCTACTTTTCCATAACGGTTTTATAACTATGGTGTCGATGTCAATTGCCCAGATCGTTACCCTCGCCACCATACATCTAGTATTTCGCAACTCTCAGCTCCCGAAAACATCACCAAAAGCAGTTCTCGACATCAAAATTCGCTCTCCCGAGACCTACCGACTAATTCGCTATACAGTAGCATCTGGTGTCGCAGTCCTAGCGATTAGTCTAGTGCAACTACTCGACCTAGTCACCGCACAACGACTCGCTGAAGTAAATATCAAGCAGTACACGGACCTATACATCCTCGGACGTGTGATATTTTTTGCTGGCATGATGTTGGTGTGGCCGTTTTTAGGCGGTATTAACATCAAGCAACTGCACGCCAATCTCAAGCCCCTACTTAAACTCACTGCTTTTTTTGTTTCGCTACTGATAGCTATGATTGGGCTACTCTGGGTAGCCAGCGAGCCGCTAACCCAGGTTATGTTCGGCGTTGCCTACACCTTTGATTCGGTCGGTGCAATCGTCTTTTTGTCTATGATTTACAAGGTACTACTACTTATCTTAACGGTTATTATTTTGTATTTTATCGTTATCAGAAACGTATCAGCTGTGTGGCTGTCGGTTATCGTTAGCGCCAGCCTGTTTATTGCGTCTTGGATAGTCCCCTCGTCGACGTCTATCGCTCAGCTTCTGCTGATTTTAAACCTTATCGCTAGTGTAGCAACTGTTGTCGGAATAGCTCAGGTCTTGAGGGTTTCTCTGACATTGCCAAATTACCCCTAGATCCTACGGCGTTTATCGTCGTAATCTATGATACAATTATGTTTGATGATCAGACTTATTAAATCAACTTTCTACAACGAGCAGGACACCAAAAACAAGCTGGTAGATTTCGTACAAAAAGCAGAGATCCTAAGCTTTGGACAAGAGTGTATAAAATTTGAAGAAGCATTTGCTAACTGGCAAGGCAGAGAGCATTGTATGTTTGTCAATAGCGGAAGCTCTGCTAACCTCGCTATTATCCAGGCCTTACTAAACTTGGGCCGTATCAAGCGCGGCGACAAGGTCGGCTTCTCGGCTCTCACTTGGTCAACAAACGCTATGCCGCTTATTGAGCTAGGACTAGAAGTAGTACCTGTCGACGTCGAATTAAACACACTAAACGTCTCTAGCTCAACCCTCAAAAAAGTTCTCGAAAAAACCGATATCAAAATGATGTTCATCACCAACCTACTCGGGTTTTGCGATGATATCGACGAAATCAAGCGTATTTGCGACGAAAAGAATATTATTTTGGTCGAGGACAACTGTGAGTCACTAGGCACTGTCTACAAGGGCAAAAAGCTTGGTAACTATGGACTAGCTAGCACCTTCTCCTTCTATGTAGGCCACCATATGTCGACGATCGAAGGCGGTGCGATTTGTACTGATGACGAAGAGCTAGCGACCATGGTACGCCTAGTTCGCGCTCATGGCTGGGACCGAAACCTTGCCGAAAAACACCAGCAAGAAATTCGCACCAAGCACAACGTCAACAGTTCATTCTATTCACGTTACACTTTCTATGACCTAGGCTACAACCTACGACCTACCGAGATAAATGGCTTCATCGGCAACACGCAAATACCATATCTAGATGAGATTGTCCGTATCCGGCAAGAAACATTCCTTCACTTTGCAGAAGAAATCTATAAACGGAGCGACCTTTTCTATCCAATCAAACATGATCATCTCGATGTAGCGTCGAACTTCGCCGTTCCAGTCATATGTAAATCCCAAGAAATCCGAGATCGTCTGGTCGCGGAATGTGACGGGATCGTCGAACTTCGCCCAATCGTTGGCGGCGACATGACAAAACAGCCTTTCTTTGCAAAATACGAGAGCTCGACCGTACTCGAGAATTCAAATGCAGGCCTAATCCACGAGCAGGGTCTTTATTTTGGCAACAACCCAGAACTAACCAGAGAAGAGATATCAAAGATACTTGATATCTTTGCGAAATAGCAAGCATGAAAATCGGGGTACTGATTGATCGACTCAATGTCGGAGGCGTCGAGAAAATCGCTATCGAGGAGGTTCGCGCCCTAATAGAAGCCGGACACGATGCCTATCTAGTGGTACTCCGCAGGAAAGCTGTTGTCGAAAACGCCTTTCCTGACCTCTTAAAAGACGTACCGGTCATCTATCTAGACGATCGACTCCCGTCTATTTTTAGGTTTTCTTTTGGCTTTCCGCTGTTCTTTTTCTTTTCGCTATTTCATCTGACCTACCCGCTATTACTTCCCTTCAAGGTCAAAAGAAATGAGTTTGACTATTTAATAGTTCACGGTACCTATACGATATTTACAGCTATCCAGCTAAAAAAACGCCGACAAATTCCATTTTCAGGCTTTGTCTGGGATCCTGCGTCATACCTGATGCAACGCGTCTATAGGCCCAAGATTCCACATCTAATACACGCTCTACTGTTACCGATAGCGCGTACACTTGATAAGCACGTCATCAGGGCGATGAATAGCGTCCTTGTTGGCGGGACGGCCCATAATAGTTTCATCAAGCAGGCTGATCCCGATGCAAAAATTGACGTCGTCTATCCATCGGTTCACCCTACGCAACGCCCCGCCAATAAGGATGAATATGTATTTGTTATGACAGCCTGGAAAGAGGGCAAACACCCCGAATATCTCATAGAGCTAGCAAAGGCTCTGCCTAACTTAAAAATTAAAATGGGCGGTAAGTGGATTGATCCTGATTATCGTGCTAGGTTTGAAACCATGCTAAAAGAGGCTAAAGTCACCTCGTCTATTGAGGTGCTTGGTAGTCTTGATGAGCAAGAGCTAGCCAGACTATACCGCAAGGCTCTCGTCGTCCTACAAACCAACGATGATCGAGGCTTTGGCATGCCAGCACTTGAAGCCGCCGCCCAAGGAACAACTTTCATCATACCGAAAGGACAAGGGGTGTGCGACCTCTTCACCGACGGCGTTCACGGCTTCTACACCAAAGAAAAAGATACAAAAACTATAGTAAAAAAACTCCAGACACTTATCTCTGACCCTAAAATGGCTGGCGAGATGGGCAAAAAAGCCCTCAAAGAAGTCAAGGCTCACTATTCTTGGAAAATCCACGCCCAGCAGCTAGTTGATATTATTCAGCGTAATTGCGCCAAGCAATAAATCCACCCCATACACCCCTGTTAATATGGTACAATCTTAGTATGAGCAAACAACCTCTCGTCAGTATCATAATCCCCGTCTACAACGAGGAGGCTAATCTGAAATGGCATCATGACCTCCTCAGAGATTATCTAAAGAAACTCCCTCAATCATTTGAAATTATCTATATTAACGACGGCAGTAGCGACGGATCGCTAACCATACTAAAAGATATCGTGAAAAAAGATAAGCTAGCGCGCTACATCTCGTTCTCACGCAACTTTGGCAAAGAGGCAGCAACTACAGCTGGACTCGCCAAAGCAAAAGGTGACGCAGCAATTATGATTGACGCCGACGGCCAACACCCCGCCGAGATGATTGAAACATTCATTCGCGAGTGGCAAGCTGGCTACGCAACTGTTATCGGGGTTCGTACAACTGATGGCGGGGCCGGGTTTATGAAGAGCCTAGGCTCACGTGGTTTTTACTTTATCCTTCAACTACTTGGCGCCGACAACAGTAGCCAGCACGGGCTAACCGATTTCAGATTAATCGACCGAAAAATTATTGATCAATACAACAAGCTTACCGAACATGATCGCGTAACCCGAAACCTCCTCGACTGGCTAGGCTACTCTCGTAAGCTTATTCAGTTTGAAGCCAACGAACGCCACGCCGGTGATGCATCATACTCATTCAGAAAGCTAACCAAACTCGCCATTAACGGTATAGTTAAACACTCGACAAGGCCACTAAAATTTATCGGTATCGCTGGATTTCTAGTCGCTCTAGTTGCGGGGCTACTCGGCATATTTATGGTTATCGAAAAATACCTGCTAAAGGATGCTCTGAACCTATCGTTTACTGGCACCTCACTTCTCGCCGTGTTCTTAAGTTTTATGGTAGGAATTGTCCTATTTTGTCAGGGTCTACTGGCTCTATATTTAGAAAACGTCTACTACGAAACCCAGAACCGTCCTATATATATCATTGAGGAAGAGGGGTAGATCTCATCCATGCATATCGTGTGGTTTTCCTGGAAAGACCGCTGGCACCCACAGGCAGGAGGGGCAGAAACGGTGTCCGGAGAGATTATGGATCGGCTAGCTAGAGATGGTCATACGATTACGCTCTTTACTGCCATGTATCCAGGCGCCTCGCAATACGAGCAAAAGAGAGACGTCTCTATCTATCGCTCTGGAAATCGATTTACGGTTTATCTAAAAGCTCTGTTTTCTTATAGGCGCTATCAAAAAACTCACGAAAAACCAAGTTTGGTTATCGATGAGATGAATACTATCCCGTTTTTTGCTGGCGCATACGTCAAGGCATCTCAAAAAGTACTCCTGTCATACCAGCTAGCTCGCGAAGTCTGGTTTTATCAGATGTTACCCGTTCTCTCCCATATCGGCTTTGTTATCGAGCCACTATATCTAGCACTAGTTGCAAAACTCTATCCTACAGTTCTCACCGAATCATTAAGCTCAAAAAGAGACATGGAAAAATACGGTCTGAAAAATATCAAAACTTTTTCGATAGGCATGGCACTTGAACCCTTAAAAACTCTAAAAACAAAACCAGCCAGTCCCGTCGTCTTATCGCTCGGCGCCGTACGCCCTATGAAACGCACGATCGATGCAGTAAAGGCCTTTGAAGAGGCGCACTCCATAAACCCCGACCTAAAAATGATTATCGCCGGAGACATCTCTGGGGGATACGGCGATAGCCTAAAAGACTATGTTGCAAAATCTCGTTCTAAAGCGAATATTGAGATCCTCGGTCGCGTATCATCTGAAAAGCGACTAAAGTTGATGCGTGAGGCTGGCGTCATACTCGTCACGTCAATAAAAGAAGGCTGGGGACTAATCGTTACCGAGGCAAATAGTCAAGGAACCCCTGCTGTTGTTTATGACGTTGATGGACTGCGCGATAGCGTCAGACACAAAAAAACTGGTATAGTATCGGCCAATAACGACCCATTAGCTCTTGGACGAGCAACAGTTGATATTTTGGCAGATAAAACCGCCTACAAAAAAATCCGCCAAACCGCCTGGATATGGAGTAAGGAGTTTACGTTCGAAAAATCTTATCGTGATTTTTGTAAAAAAGCTAATATACCACTATAGTCGTTGACTATATATTACGTTTATGTTTATATAGATAAGAAAACTAAATAGTTGACACAGATACTCATGAACATCACTAAGCCAAACCACAAGAAACGTAACATTATCATAATTTTTGCGGTCATTTTACTGCTCGGAATCGCTGCATATAGCGCAGTCGCCTACGCTCGAGGATATTGGCCATTCCTGCTCACTTCAAACACCCAGGATACTAAAGACACAGAGTCGAAGATCGATTACAAAAAACCAACTACCGAGCAAATAAAAGCTGGAAACCAGACCAAGGATCAGTTCCTCGAAAAAGAAACTGAGGCCTCAAAACAGCAGGCCAAAGCGACGGGGACAGAAACCAAACAACCCGCCAAGACCAATACGTCTGTTCTCATATCGTCTCTCAATCTGAATGGGTCTAGCCTATCAGCGCGGACAATCATCCAAGCAATAGATGCTAATGGAACATGTAAATTTGCTCTAACAAAACCAGGTCAAAAACCAATCGAATTATCAGCCGGGACACAAACTCAAGCCTCCTATTCGGTGTGTCAAGGATTTGACATCGAAACAGCCAGTCTAGCGCGTGGTGAATGGAAGGTTTCAATTACATACACAGGGTCGGCTGGTCAATCAGGCTCCGCAGAAAAAACGGTAACTCTCCCATGAAACACGGCTTAAAAATCACCTCTTTGCTGGTCACTACATTTATAACTAGCATTTTTTGTGCAGTGCCAATTGTAACGGCTATCGACGCTCGTACTTTCAATCCCGGTAACATTATTGATGACGTGAACTTTACTAATACGAATACCATGACCGTTGGGCAGATACAGTCGTTTCTCGAGAGTAAAATGCCCAACTGTGATATCAACGGTGTCGAAAAAGCTGGCGGCGGCTCGTCCTCTTTGACTAATCGCCAATGGATAGAACGGCGCTACGGGATCGGACCACCCTACCGATGTTTGCGTGATTATCGAGAAAATCCAGAAACTAGCCAAAATAACTACGGCAAGATTAACACACCAGCAGGAGCCTTGAGTGCCGCCGAGTTGATTCATATGTACTCACTCAGGTTTGGTATCAACCCTCAAGTACTTATTGTCACTCTCCAAAAAGAAAATGGTATGATTACCGACAATATCCCTGTTCCTCGCCAGTACCAGCAAGCGATGGGATTTGGATGTCCCGATCATGTCGCGCCTGGACAGCCAGCGTGCGACCCTAAATACAACAGCCTCTCAAACCAGCTATACCAAGCTGCGCGACATTTTAGGGGTTATATGGAGCGGCAGCAGGGATGGTACGTACCTTATGTTGTTGGCAACAATACAATTCTCTATAACCCAAATGCCAGCTGTGGCTCAAGCAATGTGTTTATTCAAAACGGTGCGACTGCGGCTCTTTATTCCTACACGCCATATCAGCCAAATCAATCGGCTCTCAATGCTCAGTATGGCCAAGGTGACGCCTGCGGCGCCTATGGCAATAGAAACTTTTATCTGTATTTCAATGATTGGTTTGGCTCAACACAATCACCGCCATCGCGCACCTGGTCGATGCTTGATCAAGGACAGGCTATCTCTGGTTCTAATAACAGGACAAATACAATTACAATGACACCTGGAAGCACTACCACGCTATATATCAAGGCGAAGAACACTGGAAACCAAGTCTGGTATAACGGCAACACGACCCTTGCGACGTCGCGTCCAGAAAATCGACCGAGCGCCTATGCCAACACATCTTGGCCTGGCACGAATCGACCAGCCCAGTTACTAGAACCACGCGTTAAGCCTGGAGAGACCGGGACGTTTATGTTCTCGATAACTGCCCCAAACAACTTCACTAAGTCGCGTGAGTATTTTAACATTGTTCACGAAGGCATAGCCTGGGAAAATGATATCGGACTTTACTTTGACATATCAGTCACCACGCCAAAGGATAATTCATATAACGCCCGCATCATATCCAACAAGTTATACCACGACCCTGCCCTGACAAAACCACTCGGCTTTGCAGACGGTCGCGTTCGAACTGGCCAGACAATCTATGGAGAGCTCGTATTCCAAAATACTGGTGGCGCAACCATGACAAACTCAGTTGTTAAGCTCGGTACATTCTCGCCCGTCGACCGACCAAGCGCCTTTCGAAGCGAATTATGGTTATCGTCAACTCGAATCGCCAGTTTGATTGAGTCGTCTGTTAAGCCAACCGAAATCGGTCATATGCGTTTCTCATTTACTGCACCGGCACCAGGCTGGTACAACGAGACTTTTGCTCTGGTCGCAGAAGGCATAACTTGGATGCCAAGTACAAGCATGTCATACAGGATGGAAGTAACACCAAACTACAGTTCAAATATGATATCTGGCCAAGCAATCGCAACCGGAACACAAATTATGAGCAAAAACCTCAAATATCGCCTGATTATTCAGCCCGACGGCAATATGGTTCTTTATAGCAACTCAAACCCTATATGGCACACTCACACAGCAGGTGCGGCCGGCCCTACCCTCGTTATGCAGTCAGACGGCAACCTAGTTCTCTATGCAACCGGCACAAAACCAGTCTGGAACTCTCAGACCGTTACAGGACAACACTCGATGCTCCAGCTTCAGGAGGACGGTAACCTAGTTATGTACGCCAGCGGAAATATACCTAGATGGTCAACTAATACTAGTGGTCGCTAGTAAACGATTACTATTTGATTATACTTTCAACGATTGATTCAGCCGAACGATAAGTGTCGTCCCAAGTAAGTGGCGTGCGGTCATGAAGCTTTTTCTCACGACTGGTGCGATATTTGTCATCCATCATTTTGACAATTGCCTCGAGACACTCGTCGGCACTATATGGCGAGAAATAATCAGCGTACTCACCAACCACCTCAGGTATCGACGAGGAGTGCGATGCCACAGTTGCTTTGCAGTGATGAGCCGCTTCGGCTACAGGCAGGCCCCAACCCTCATAATATGAAGGAAAGACAAAAAACTTACAGTTTTTATACATCCAAGCCAGCCCTTTGTCGTCTATATCGTTTCGAATGGTAATTTTTTTGTTAACACGATCGTCATGGACTAATTGATAATAGATATCTCCAGTCAGCCAACCGATTCGTCCGACAATATATAGATGGGGTAAATCAATTCCACGCTCATGGGCGAGACAATACACCTGGTAGAGCAAAACCGGATTCTTGCGTACCTCGAGCGTCCCAACATTTAGGATGTACGGTTCATCGACAATTCCATCTGGCCTAACTAGTTCTTTTTCATTAATATCCTCGCCGAGAATCATAACTCCAGTCTTGGCGCAATTCTTTATGTTAAAGTCTTTTACAAACCTCTCGTAGTCTCGTCGGGTCGCCTCCGATATAAATAATAGAGCATCGCTTAGCTCACAAATCGCACGAACATAGCGTGGGAATCGCTCATGCTCAACTTCTGCGGTATGTGCACGATCATAAACAGGAATAAAATCATTTATGTTGTGAACTATCTTGATACCAACTCGCTCTTTGGCTTCTGATACTGTGCTTACGTAATGTGGCTTATCCCAGTGCGCACCATAAACCAGCAGAACATCGTCAGATTGAAAATCAAACGGCACATCCTCGGGCTGAAATGTGTGCATCTTGCTCTGTTCACTCTGGCTTCGGATACCCTTTAGACGTGAAACCCCGTGACGCGCAACCTTTGATACGATCGGTGGTACGAGAGCTTTTGTTGCCCGCTTTGCATGATGAAGCGCTCGAGATGCCCCTCTAGGACCAGAAGCACCGCCGGTTTCGCCATCTTCTGTATGATCTGGATAAAGCAGGTCGCCTATACTAGTCAGCTGATAAAACCGCCTATCTTGTTCACTAAAATAGCAAAATACCGTATCAGACCGATCAGCGTATCGCACCGCCATCTCATACACAACCCGCTGAATTCCGCTAAGGTTCCCTCGCCAGACCGTCAGGTCGGTAACATCTACCACTCTCCTCACCGCGCTACTTCTCCTTTCTATCGGACTTTCCTTCAACTCCCTTAATTAAATCAGCTAGCGTCTTTTTATCCTTTTGTGATAAATCGTCTTTTTCAGACTCCAGACAACCACCAGCCAACCAGCGATATGTCTCAGCCAGCAACTCATCGGTTGTTTTACAGTTCTCAGTGATACATAGCACCGGAATAGATAATGTTGAAACTGTGTCTATTCGTAACGACCTTTCAAGCGACTCCTGACCATCACAATCTACATATAGGTCTGAGCGCATGAGCACCGAAGCATACTCGTGGTCAGTTAGTTTCTCGGCTATGTCAATCGGACAATCATCAATTATTGATCTTGCTGTTTCATTGATAGCGCTTCTTGAAATGACCTTTACCTCTACACGAGACATATCAATCTCGTTGGTTAGCGTCTTTAGGTATAGGGCGCCTTCTTTGTCGCGATCACTGCCATCCATAGAAAGTGTTATCCGGCTACTAGCCGACATGCGACGACTTTGACGGTATGGAAGTTGTGGAACATCAGTAGAAAAGCTAGAGTCGTGTTTATATATGTCGACAAAGCCAATTGAGCGATCGACAACATCACCAGCTGATAAATTACTGCGATGACTGCGCGTCATGTAACCCTCTTCGGCTAATTTATCGAGGGCGACATCGATATCGTTTTTTCCACATAGGAACAAACCAGGCGCGCCCAGAGACGCCAGCACAGTGAGCCGTGAACGATCTGCTCCGTCATAAATATAAATAACCGCATCGTATTTATCATATTTCTCTTGATCGAGCTCTAAGATGTTGTATGTCCTCGTGACAAACGATATCGTGCTAGGACGAACTATCTTATCCCAGGAGGTCATTTCGTAGTAATAGTCTACCTGATAGTTCTCAGCAAGCTTTAGATACTGGTTTGTAGCCCATAGTCCAGCCTCACTCGTACCGCAAATGTGCGGCGCAACGATTGCAATGCTTGGCTTAGATTCATCGTCAATCTGGCTAGACACTTGCCCGTTTAGCATATGATCACGGATAATCGTCGCCGTATTTTCCCACGTGTAGCGCTCCTGGATTGCCTTGTAGTAACTCTTCTTTTTCTTACAGACCTTTTCGTCTGCGTGCACCATACTATATATTGCCTCTACCGCCTCATCGATTGAGTATGGTGAGAACATGAAGTAGGCATCCTCCGATATTTCCCTAAACACGGCAATATCAGAGCAGGCAACAAGTTTGTCCGCATCCATCGCCTCAAGCACCGGCATGCCCAATCCCTCATATTCGCTCGGGAACAGCACCCCTTCGGAGTGGGTGTATAGCCACCACAGTTCATCATCGCTGACATTGTCGGTAAATATAATGTCATCACAGATACTGCGCAGGGACTTCTTTTGTTCATCGTTAAAATACGAGGTTATTACCAGTTGGTAAGCGTGATCGTGCTCAACATTAAATTTATTAAATGCTTTAACACCAAATTCATTATTCTTTCGTGGATCACCACCCGTCGGCATGATAATAAACGGTCGGTCAATCGGTAAAGTGGGTTTTGACTCATGGCGAGTTTCAACGCTTTGATTAGATGCACCGAGGATATTGACTATTTTGTCCGCAGAAAAACCTAGGAAATTAGTTAGGTCGTTTGCCACTGTCTCAGAGATCGCAAACACCATATCGGCCTGATATAGTACCGAAAACCTCGTGAAGAACTGTTCCGACGCTCCATAGCCAAGATACTTCCTGACGTACATCAGCGGAATAAGATCATAGTAGATCAGCGACTTGTGCGCAGTAGTCGGAAATACTGGGCAAGCTTCATCGAGAAACAGCGAAGTAATCATAAAAGACACTTTTGCGCCGGGAAATCCTCTGTTTAGATACTCGTCGATAATGGCCTGGTTCCGCTTCTGACCCTTGGTTATTGAACTCAAATCTTCATAGTTAGGGACATCAAGAGCAAGAAAAGTAGCCTCGACTCTTTTTAGGCCTTCTACAAAATCTTTCAACTCATCGCTATATGGTAACCGGCTATTAAATAACAGCTTGATATCTGGTGTATTCGTCATGAGCTTATCTGAACCACACCACGCCTCTAGCGTTCGCGCCGTATACTTGCCCATACCACGATGCCACGCCTTTGTCTGCAAAAGTTGACAATCAATAATAAAGACTTCGCGTTCCGAACTGCTCATCGTTTTACCACTTTCTTTATGACACGCTTCAACCTTCGATATACAGCAAAACCAACCCGGCGTGGGTGCCATCTGTTTAGCTTGCCAGCGTTAGTGTATCTTTGTGCCAAACTAAACCATACTCGTGAATCGTAACCTTCGTCCTCCTCGCCGTCTAGCTGAGGACGGATGTTCTCATAGTCAGTCGCTGGCAGAAGCTTGCCTTGTGTAAATAAATCAACCTTTTTTGCAACTATCTTCGCCATTTGTCTCATCCTAATCGAATCAACCTCGTTAGCTGGTCTTTCCTCAAGCGTCTCCTCAAGATCGCGGATTTTATCTTTCAAAAAGGTGACGCGCTGATGCAAGAAATTAAGCTCTTCCCAGACATTCAATGTCACTACATACGGACCATACACCACCCGACCAACTTGGGGTAGTTTATCGCCATAATAATTCTTATCAGCATAATAGTGGTTCTTGCCATCGGAGTATACGAGTTCGTACTGAATCGATTTAGCATAGTCATCAATACTAGCCACACCGTCGGTCGCGACACAAATAATATGTGGTCGAATCTTGTCCCAATCACAGCCTCTCAATACTTCAAGTTCTTTTTTGCCTGCATTTACCTTGAGGAAGTCTATTTCGCCTAGGTCGTGAGATGTGATAATCTCACCGAGTGTCGTAACCTTAACTTTATATTCTGTAGTATAGTTAGCTAAGTCTCCTTCACCCAAGCGCTCACGGTAAATAATTTCACCAGACGACTTATCGCTCAAAAAACCATGTATGATTAAGTCGCGACTTCGGTATTTTTTCAGCAACCCCTCAAGTCGTCCACTAGGAGTAACATCAATCCCACTCCAGCCACGGTCGTAAAAGAATCGTGTTGCCGAAGAATATGCTGGATGACCAGCTCCAACATCTACATAAACTCCGTTATTTTTATCCCCCAGCAAAGAGTCTAGTATTATGTCCTCTCTGTTGGGAGCATAAGATATGGTATAGGCATTAATCGGTCGTATATTTCTCATAATCACTCTTTGACAGAAAACGTAACAGGCGGGTTAATCAGATATGGCGTTTTCATCTCCTTAAACACATCAAACGTCTTGGCCTCTTCCCACCACTCAGCGACTTCTGTACCATTCTTGTAGATAACAGCTGGCTCAATAACATAAGTACCAGTGTTAAATACATTTGGAACCTCGAAGCTAACTGTTATCTTGTCGCCAGCCTTCATCTTGAGTGGCTCATGCTTTAATATGACGCTATTTGTTCCTAGGATGTGTTGCTCAGCAGTAGATTTAATCATAAAACCCGGCACTGCATCAGGAACGTCTTCGTGAGCAATCAGCGTATAACTGAAGCTAACCGTTGGGTGAGTGTCGGTGTAGCGCTTGGCACTTGTTTTGATATTGTCCATCGTAACCACTTTGGTTCCCCAGCGTGAGTTTTTGGTTTGCTCCTCATCATCAGAGTCTTGATTAATGAACATTTTTGTATACATCGAAGCAATTTTTGAGGCGCGACCAATCTCGACAACTTCGCTATCCTCAATCAAAACCGCACGGTCACAGTATTCACGTACCGCATTCATATCATGCGTGACAAAAACGACTGTCGTATTGCTTGCCTTTAGTTTGCGGAAATAATCAAAACACTTCTTCTGGAAGTCGGCGTCACCAACCGCAAGCACCTCGTCAATCAAAAGTACATCTGCTTGCGCACGAGTTGCCACCGAAAACGCCAATCGTACCTGCATACCGCTTGAGTAGTTCTTGAGCTTTTGGTCCATGAAACGCTCAAGCTCTGCGAACGCCACAATATCGTCATACATATCAGCTATCTCAGCCCTAGTAAATCCGAGTAGCGCACCGTTTAGATAAACATTTTCTCGACCCGTCAACTCTGGATTAAACCCAACACCCAGTTCGATAAATGGCACAAGCTTACCCTCAATCCTGACACTACCGCTAGTTGGCTGGTAGATTCCAGCTAGAATTTTGAGCAAAGTACTTTTACCACTTCCGTTTCGCCCCAAAATCCCGAAAAACTCACCTTTTTTTATCTCAAGTGATATGTTTTTGAGCGCCTGCTGATGCTCAAAGCCTCGTCGGTGTGAGCGCAACATGCCTGTAAACGCTTGTTTGATTGAGGTTTTTTTCTCGTGAGGCAATACAAATGATTTACTGACATTTTTTACCGAAACTACCGCCGTGCTTTCATGCTTTTTTCGCTCAGCCATCTAGATATCCTCCGCAAACCTATCTTGTCGCGCAGTAAAGAACTTCCACGCACCAATCGCAATCACAATCACCAAACCAACCGGTACTAGCCTCATCAATTCATTACCATAAACGGTCCCTACAGTTTGGGTTTGAGGCGTTATCATAACGTAGCGTATGTCCTGAATAATCTGAGCAACCGGGCTAAGCAGTAGTATCTTCGCAGCCCCCGCTGGCAAAAGTGTAATCGGATACAGAATCGGCGTGGCATAAAAGAATCCTTGCATAAACACTTCCCAGATATAATTCATATCACGCAGCCTCACAAATACTGCGCTCAACAGGAAGGCAACTCCAATCGAGAGAATGAACAGCTCGATGATCAAAAGAGGTAGCCAGACAATCGGTAGAGTCAGTGGCACCTTATTGATAACCATAAACAAGCCAACAACCAAAAGGTTTATGAACAAGTTTATTAGCGCCGAGAGCGAACCAGCCAGCACGATCACGTATTTCGGAAAGTTTATCTTTCGGATCAGATCACCCTTGCTGACGATAGCAGCGACTCCACCGTTGGTCACCTCGGCAAAATAGTTCCATAGAACGATTCCGAGCAAGAGATAAACCGGCATATGATCAATGTCATGACCAATTTTCAAAAACTTAACAAAGATAAAGTACAAAATAACAAACAGTGCAAGTGGCCTGAGCAGCGACCACACATACCCTAGCACAGATCCTTGATAACGTAGTTTAAAATCGGTTAACACTAGCTCGCGAAGTAGGATAGTAGAATGACTAAGCGAGGATTTACTTCGTAGTTTCGTTCCCATAATCTCTGTCTATTATACGATATCGAGGACCTAATCACCAGCCTGACCAGTACCCGAGACAACACCACCACCTACATTTACACTGCCATGGAAGCCAGCGTCACCGAAGGAGAATATACCTCCGTCGCTTGCTACCATCCAGTAGCCGTTACCGGTCGAGGTTTTAATAATACTTACAATCGGCTTATTTAATTTGATATTCCCAGTCGAACCATGGAAGCCAGCATCACCGAAGGAGAATATACCGCCGTCGCTTGCTACCATCCAGTAACCGTTACCACTTGGCGTTGCCGCCATGCCGACGATTGGTTTGTTGAGTGTGATATTTCCCGTCGAACCATGGAAGCCAGCATCACCGAAGGAGAATATACCGCCGTCGCTTGCTACCATCCAGTAACCGTTACCACTTGGCGTTGCCGCCATGCCGACGATTGGTTTGTTGAGTGTGATATTTCCCGTCGAACCATGGAAGCCAGCATCACCGAAGGAGAATATACCGCCGTCGCTTGCTACCATCCAGTAACCGTTACCACTTGGCGTTGCCGCCATGCCGACGATTGGTTTGTTGAGTGTGATATTTCCCGTCGAACCATGGAAGCCAGCATCACCGAAGGAGAATATACCGCCGTCGCTTGCTACCATCCAGTAACCGTTCTTGTTTGGAACTGAGGCTATATCAACAATCGGTCGGGTAAGCGGGCTAGTCACCGAACCCTTGCATACTGCTGACCCAAAGCAGTAGACTTGACCGGTTTTAGACGCCATCATATATCCCCGACCCTTTGCTCCAGGTGGAATATGAATATTCTGCCTTAGTGGTGGTGGTGTTACGTTACCAGTTAGCCTATCGTCGCCATGAAACATCGGCCAACCAGCGTTACCAAGTCGCGCCTCAACAGCTGTAGAAAACTCATATCGATCAACTATACCGGTACCATTTGGTCGGGTTCCAGCTATCACTATATCTAGCTTCCCGTTGCCATCAATATCACCTATATACGGGCTATTCTGATACGATGCCACGCCTTGTCGTATACCCCAGAGCAGTCCACCGCCGTTACCGCTATAGGCAAACACACCACCCCCGGTTGGCACGAGTATATCCTGTCGGCCATCGTTATTTAGGTCTGCCAAACTGACTTGTCCTAGCACTATACCACCAGCACTCGATCGTGGAAAACCAGGCACCATTGCACCGTTGCCTTTGATGGCCCATATTTTTCCTGCTTGAGGCCCCTGCCAAGTTCCTATCACGATATCACGCACACCATCACCATCGACGTCACCTAGAGCAGGAGAAGCGAGCGTTTGCGCACCGAGATCCTTTGACCACTTTAGTTGCCCAGTCCTTAGATTGAGAACGAATATCTTAGTTGAGTCTCTCGCCCCACCCGGCTGACTCGCCCAATAGTTGCCAGTACCAAAAATAACCTCAGAAACACCGTCGCCGTCAATATCACCGACAACTGGAGATGAACGAACCATTTCATCTACTCTATACTCCCAAATCACAGAACCTTCTCCGGTGACAGTGCGAACCATTCCACCTCTATGATCTACAACACCGCCAGGAGTTGAGTCGCCGCCCATAATGATATCGGTTACTCCGTCACCGTTTGCATCAGCAAGGGCTGGCGTAGCAAACTGGGTGTCGTCCCAGTACATTGGCCAACCTACATTTTGGTTGCCGTCTGGGTTGATTGACCAAGAACGAAGACCGAGCGTTCCAAACGCAATATCTGGCTGGTTGTTATTGTTTGTGTCGCCAATCACAGGCGAGGACTGAACGCCTGATATACAGTTTATTGAGCCATCAAACGTTGGTGTATACCTCTTTATACTACCGTTGATGGCAAACCGATACATACCACCGCCGCTGCAGTGATCGGTGTCCGACGTTCCTGATCCGATAAAAATATCTAACTTACCGTCTCCGTCAACATCAGCGCTACTCGCCGATGAGTTAATTGGACGGACGGTTGGTTGGGGCCAATTGGGTGTATAATTACCCGTGTCACCGTTTAGGATATAAACTTGACCGTTGTGTGCCCCAAAAATAATATCTTTTGATCCACCGTCAAAATTTATTGGCATAGGAGAAGACTCTCGTATAACAGCTCCTGGCAAATCACGAGACCACTTAAGGCTGGGCGCTGCCGCCGACACGTGATTGCTAGTAAGTAGCGACAAAGCACCCATCAGTCCAACTGCTAGTGATATTTTTCGTATCATGACCACCCCTCACTGAAATAATTAGTTAGAAAACCCCTTTTGATGGCCGAGAGACCATCAGTATACACCTCAGACACAGACCCCAGTGCCCCTTCTTTCATAATAGACCCCTATTTCTTGTGTTTTCTTAATTATATCTAACTATACTGTAAATATGTATACTAGACTACAGACTATGGCTAAATTGCGTGTTCTATTTGAAGCTGGTCCGATGGTAGATAAACACAAAACTGGTGTTGGTTATTTTGTCGACTACCTAGTCCAGTCACTCGCTAAAACTGATAGTGTTGATCTCACTGGGTATTATTTTGATTTTCTCGGAAAAAATAAAACACCTACGCCAACCCTAAAAAATACTCGTTTTGAAAGAATCTCTCTAATCCCGGGAAAGACCCTTTCGGTAACTCGTCGGCTAGGCTGGCAGCCTCCTCTTAGTTTTTTTACAAAAACCAGTAATTATCACGTGACGCTTTTTACTAATTATGTCTCTCTCCCAACTTCACCATATTCAAAAGTCGCCTTGATTGTATACGACCTAGGGTTCATAGACCACCCAGACTTTACCGAGCAAAAGAATCTTGCCTACCTAGAGTCATTTTCAACCAAATCTATTCAATCCGCTGACCTGATTATTACAATTTCAGAGTTTACAAAAAAACGAATTAAGGAATTATTCCCGTCCATAACCTGCCCTATAGTTGTTACGCCGATCCCTCCAGTGTCACCCCCTCCTTATCCCGTAGAGAAAGAGCCGTCGATACTCAAAAAATTTTCGCTCACTAAACATAAATACATTCTCTATCTCGGTACAATCGAACCCAGAAAAAATCTAAAAAATCTAATCATCGCCTATTCTCATTTGCCAGAAAAAATTAGGTCCACTCACCCTCTCGTTCTCGCTGGAGGCAAAGGCTGGAAAGATGAAGAGATTCGTCAGGCTATATCAGACTATAAATCAAAAGGCTACAACATCATAACCACAGGCTACATCACCGACAAAGAAAAAGCTGTTCTATACAAAAATACCGCCTGCTTCACTCTGCCTTCACACTACGAGGGGTTTGGCATGCCTATCCTCGAAGCTATGCAATACTCCATACCAGTTGCCATAAGTGATATCCCTGTGTTTCACGAGGTAGCAGGCCAGGCCGCCGTCTACTTCAATCAAGACGACCCCGACTCAATCGCAACCGCAATCAGTAAACTACTAGACGACGCCAAGCTTAGACAGAATCTCGCTCGACATCAGAGTAAAGAACTCGCTAAATACAGCTGGAAATCAAACGCTAATCTTGTTATTAAGGCATTTCAGGCTCTCATTGACAAAAAATAGCCCAGCCATTTGGCACTCACTACAGTTACGCTATACTAGTAGATAGACTTTACTAATGGAGTACATATGTCCGAAAAAATTATCGTTACTGGTGTAAATGGATTTGTTGGCGAACATGTCGTCGACACATTTAAGGAAGATGGGTTTGAGGTTGTCGGTATAGGCTCTGACAATAACCCAAACGAAAAAGTTGCCCATAAATTAGATACTTATGTGTCGTGTAACCTTCTTGATGTCGACTCAGTAAATAACATAGATCTAAATAACGCCCGTGCAATTATTCATCTCGCTGGCTTGTCTGCTGTAAGTCGATCATTTGACCAAGCTCAACGATATATCTCTGACAATGCTGTTATGACCTACAACCTGCTAGATCATGCAAAAACTAGCAATATGCAGGGCCGCGCTATTGTTGTAAGTAGTGGCGCTCTATACGATCCAAACCAACCACTACCGATAAGCGAAGAGTCAGCTACTAGCCCAACTTCACCATACGCAATCGGTAAACTAGCCAGTGAGCATGTCGTTGATTACTTCCGTAATCGCGGTCTAGATGCTGTTATTGCTAGACCCTTTAATCATATCGGGCCGGGCCAGAAGGAAGGCTTCATCCTGCCGGATATCTACGCCCAACTATCTTCCGTTGGTAGTGGCGGTGAAATACAGGTCGGAAATCTCAATACAAGACGCGACTATACCGACGTACGTGATATCGTCGCCGGATACAAAGCCCTTGCCCTTGCCGACTCCCTCGATCACAGGCTTTACAATATCTGCTCAGGCAAGAGCCTATCGGGCAAAGACATTCTCGCACTCGTCGAAAGAATAGGGAACTACACCGACATAAAAGTATCGATTGACCCTTCAAAAATTCGCCCATCAGACATCATGGACATATACGGCGATTCATCGAGGATCCGTAAAGAACTCGGTTGGCAGCCTCAATATGATATTGAGCAGACGATTGCTGACTTTATAGCAGACTCGTCGCGCGACAAATAAAGCCTCATAACCAAATAAATAAGGACACCTGCTGGTGCCCCTATTTATTGTTAGTAATCGAATTACCCTTCGCGCTCTAGATCGTGTTCAACCATCAACTTAACAAGTCCAGGGAAGTCTACTTGACGCTCCCAACCAAGCTCTTTTTCAGCTCGTGATGGATCACCGAGGAGTAGATCTACCTCTGCAGGGCGGTAAAAATCAGGGTTGATCTTGATACGAACAACACCGTTCTGATCAACACCCTCTTCATTTTCGCCTTCACCACGCCAAGTTAATTCCATCCCCACTTCCTTAAAGGCGAGTTCACAAAATTCACGAATTGAGTGTGTCTCACCTGTTGCAAGAACGTAGTCATTTGGCGTATCCTGCTGAAGCATCCGCCACATTCCTTCTACGTAATCACCCGCATATCCCCAATCACGCATCGCATCTAGATTACCAAGCTCGATATACTCCTGCTTACCGTGCTTGATGCGAGCTACCGCCTGGCTGATCTTCCTTGTCACAAACTCAGGACCGCGTCGCTCGCCTTCGTGATTAAACAAGATACCACTAACCGCAAACATATCGTAGCTTTCGCGGTAGTTCTTTGTTATCCAGTAGCCATAAAGCTTAGCGACACCGTATGGACTACGCGGGTGAAAGGCTGAGCTCTCGTTATAGCCCGCCTCTGGACGGTTGTAGGCCGTACCGCCGAACATCTCTGACGTCGACGCCTGATAGAAGCGGGTTGTTTTTTCGAGACCCGCCATTCGAATCGCCTCAAGCACTGACAAGACAGCCTTGCCAGTAACATCAGCCGTCATCAATGGGTTTCGGAACGAATAACCAACGTGGCTAATTGCTGCTAGGTTATAGACTTCATCAGGCTTTATCTCCTGGATCGCCTTTGTCATCGCCGAGATATCCGTCAAATCTGCTAGTACAATTTTGACATACGGAAACTCTTTGGTAACCTCCTGATAACGTGGGTGGCTAGCTTCAAGCTGTCCGCGAAGCGTACCATACACCTCATAGCCTTTTTCGTGAAGAAGCTTCGCAAGATGCCCAGCATCCTGTCCCGCAATACCTGTAATAAGTGCACGTTTTACTTCTGACATATCTCTCCTCTAAATTATGCGCTTAATCTGACACTCATTATACACTGTTATGGCACTGCTTTTAACTTAAGCTACAATATAATATGCATGAAACTTCTCGAGTACGAAGCAAAGCGCATTTTACGTAAATACGACATTCTAACACCAACAGAGGTGGCACTTGTTTCACCTGGTGAAAAATATAAAATAGACCCTCCCCATCCGCTAGTCGTAAAATCTCAAGTTCCAATTGGAGGGCGAGGCAAAGCGGGAGGAGTTTTACTCGCAAAAGATAGACCTAGTCTAGAAGAAGCGATAAACAAAATCGCTAACACTAGAATTCAAAATTACCTACCAAACAAGATTCTGATCGAAAAAGCCCTGGATATAGATCGCGAACTCTATCTATCGCTCACCATCAACAGCACCACCGTAGCGATAGATGTTCTCGCACATCCTAGCGGTGGAGTTGAAGTGGAGGCTCAAGATAATTTTTCTACCCTAAATACCGATGGACCATTTAGTGTCATAGGTGAATCTCTAGCGGAAATATACCATCTCGAGAGTCATGCTTTTGCCCTAGCCGAACTTATAGAAAATCTCTATCGGTGTTTCATCAACAATGACATGACCCTACTAGAGATAAATCCACTTATTCTAACCAAGCAAGGCAATCTAGTCGCGGGTGACTGCAAGGTAACACTCGACGACAATGCGCTATTTCGTCACCCCGACTGGAATTTTGAAGATAAGCCAGCTAACAAAAACTTTGTATATCTCGACCCAGAAGGCAAAGTGGCTACAATTGCCAACGGCGCCGGCCTAGCGATGGCAACGGTTGACGCCATAAAATCCGCCAACCTATCACCAGCTAACTTCCTCGATCTAGGAGGCAAGACGACGACTGACGATGTCATCAAAAGCTTATCTCTAGTTACACAGCTTCCGAATATAGAAGCGATTATCGTCAATGTTTTCGGTGGAATAGTGCGTTGTGATGACGTCGCTAGCGCTATCATCCAAGCCAAAAAACACTTCGAATATCTCCCAAAGCTATATGTCCGCCTCAGTGGAACTGGTAGTAAAGAGGCTTTTGCTATACTTGATGACGAAGATTTAGTTCTATGCCCCAACCTATCAGTGTGTATCCAAGGAATCCAGCATGGATAAGCACATATTTACTGGAAAAAATGTCATAATCCAAGGCATCACCGGCACTCAAGGGTCGTTTCATGCCCGCAACATGATTAAACATGGAACAAACATAGTTGCCGGCACATCACCAACCAAAGCTGGTACGACCATAGAAAATATACCTGTTTACAATTCAATTTCAGCTATTAAAAAAGACATGGCGGTTGATATATCCATAATATTTGTGCCAGCCAGATACGCCAAAAAAGCAATTATCGAAGCAATCAACGCTCGCATCTCGCTAATTATTTGCATCACCGAGCATGTTCCAGTTCACGATATGTTGCAAATATCACAACATATACAGGGAAGTGACTCTATTCTCATCGGACCAAATTGTCCTGGCGTGCTCATTCCTGGCGTTCATTCACTCGGTATTATTCCAGCTCAGCTAGCAACTTCAGGTGACACCGCAGTCGTTAGTCGAAGTGGTACCCTCACTTATGAAGCCGTCGACCTCTTAACCAAAGCTGGCTTTGGCCAGAAATACATCATCGGTATTGGCGGAGATATGATTCGAGGAACCAGCTTTGTCGACTGCTTAGAGATGTTTGAAAGTGACCCAGACATAAAACGGATCGTTATGATTGGTGAAATTGGTGGGACCGAAGAAATTAAGGCATCTGAATATATCAAAAACTACGTCACGAAACCGGTTTATGCCTATATCACCGGTCATAGCGCTCCAGCTGGCGTCCAGATGGGTCATGCTGGTGCAATACTCAATAACAACTTAGAATCAGCAGACACTAAAACCGCCCATCTCAAGAAATCAGGGGCAATAACAGCCAACAATATCGTCGAACTTATCAGTCTGATAAGGTAGTATACTAGTTGTATGACGAAAAAGCTTGTTTCCATCTTGATACCAGCCTACAACGAAGAAGAGGTCCTACCCCTTCTCTTTAAGAGACTCGACACACTTGCCTCAGATAACTACGCTTATCGTTTCGAGTTTTTATTTATAAATGACGGCAGCCGAGATCGAACTCTTGAGATAATTCAATCTCAGGCAAAAAAAGATAAGCGTATTAGCTATGTCAATTTCAGCCGAAATTTTGGCAAAGAAACAGCCATGCTTGCAGGGTTTGACTATGCCAAAGGAGATGCGGTTGTTAATATAGACGCTGACCTTCAAGATCCACCCGAGCTGATAAATGAGATGCTCAAATACTGGGAAGAAGGCTATGATGACGTTTACGCCCGTCGTCGTACGCGAGCTGGCGAAAGTTGGCTCAAAAAATTACCAGCCAAACCTATTACCGAATCCTCCAAAACTCAACTCGTATTCCAATTCAGATCGATACTGGCGACTTTCGCCTGATGAGTCGTCGATTTGTTGATGCCCTACAGGAGTTTCGCGAATCAGAACGCTACACAAAGGGTATGTATAGCTGGGTAGGATTCAAGAAAAAGGAAATCCTCTACGACCGAGACCCGCGAGCCGCCGGTACAACAAAATGGAATTATGCCAAACTAATCAATCTCGCTATCGATGGTATTACAAGCTTCACGACCGCACCGTTGAGAATATCCACCTATATTGGCGCAATTGTATCAGTAGTTGCCTTTTTCTATATCGCGTACCTACTAATTCGCCCATTCTTTGGCGTACCAACCGTACCAGGCTATTCGTCAACTCTTGCTGTTATCTTGTTTCTCGGTGGAGTTCAGCTACTCAGCCTAGGCATCATCGGTGAGTACATTGGTAGAATATTTAATGAAACCAAGCGCCGACCTCTGTATTTTGTCGAGGAATATCACGAAGCGCACCATGAAAAATAAGTCCCAGCTAATACGCTTTGGTCTGATTGGCGTTATCAATACTGCGCTTGATTTTGGATTACTGTTTATACTCAAATCAGTCGGCCTAATGGCCACCACGGCAAATATATTTTCGACAAGTATCGCATTCGTGTTCAGCTTCTTTGCCAACAAAAAATACACCTTCAGGTCATCGGGGACAAACATTGTCCGCGAAATGATCCTTTTTGTAGCCGTGACCCTATTTGGACTATGGGTACTACAAACTGGAGTTATCTGGCTCGTACTGCCCCACCTCAGTAAACTTTTAAGATCATCTGAGATGGGGCTATTAGTCACTAAACTTATCGCGACTGCCGTATCGATGACTTGGAATTACATCCTTTACGACAAGTTAGTGTTTAAAAAATCCTAGCGCTTGTAGTCGTCCTGGAGGCGAACAATATCATCCTCATCTGACGGGTGTTCTGGGTCAGTATGCTGCCATATCTCTGCAACTAACGTAACGTTATTTGGTGCACCAACCAAACGGTGGCATTCCCCCGCCTCGAACTGCACAACATCACCCGCTTTTGCGAGAACTAGCTCACCAGGATTATCTGGATCTGTACTCTTGTAATATCCTCCATCATTGAGAAATACCCAGCGCTCGGCACGTCGGGAATGCACCTGCCAACTAAGTCGTTGCTCTGGCGTTACAAGCAGGATTTTTGGACTCAACTCTGCCTGAGGGTTTCCGAGCCTTGCCTGAACTGGATCTACACCCGGGAAAAACTCTTCCACAAAACGATCGCCGTCAGCGTAATCAAAGCGTACAAAACCACCCCACGGTCGGTTGACATCAACATCAGCAACCGTGTAGCCAGAGGCCTCCGCCGATTCAATAATTTCTTTCATTAGAACCTCTTTGTTTCGTTCCTCGGTTGATTTGAGTTGATCCATTCGCTGAGAAAATTCTGACATAGTCACTCCCTTCTTTTACTCTCCTTTTAGTATACCGTATACTAGAAATATGCATATTGCAATTGACGCTCGTATTATCAATTCTGGTACAGGCACTTATGTTGCTAAACTCTTGAAATATCTCCAGGAAATTGACCACGAAAACGACTATAGCGTATTGGTTCGTAAAAAAGACGAAAATTATTGGACACCAACTGCAAAAAACTTCACGGTCAGAGTAGCAGATTTTGATAATTACTCATTTGCCGAGCAGATTGGTTTTAAGCGATTTTTAGACAACCTATCACCCGACCTGGTTCATTTTTGTATGCCTCAGCAACCTCTGCTTTATAGGGGTAAGCGAGTTACAACAGTACACGACCTGACACTCCTAAAAACCTATAACTCGGATAAGAATTGGCTAATTTTTCACCTCAAGCAACTTGTTGGACGCTGGGTATTTAAGCGCGTTGCTACAATCAGCGATCACGTCATTGCAATCAGCCAAAATACCAAGAAAGAATATCAGGAGTTTACCCAGATACCAGACGATCGCATCAGTGTTGTCTACGAGGCTGGCGAAACTCACAAGGGTAAGCTCCGTAAGTATAACATCCCCTACAAACAATTTATCATGTACGTCGGTCAACAACCCGACTACAAAAATCTGCGTCGCCTAGCCGCGGCTCACCAAGAACTCCTAGACCAATACCCTAATCTTGGCTTAGTTTTTGTTGGCCGAATGAACGAAGACACGAAACGAAACCAAGCTCACTATAAAAAACTTGGCTACAAAAATATTCATTTCACTGGCTTTATCGAGGACGACCAGCGTGACTGGTTATTCAAAAAGGCTGAGGCGTATGTATTCCCATCTCTTATGGAAGGCTTTGGCCTACCGCCACTTGAAGCAATGGCCTATGGCACACCAGTCATCTCGAGTCGAGCATCTTGTCTACCAGAGATACTCGGTAACGCCGCCGAGTATTTTGACCCAACCGATGTGACCGATATGAAACAAACCATTGACCGCGTTCTTCGTTCGCCAGAACTACGTCAGGACATGGTAAAGCGTGGTTACGCACAGGTCGCACGCTACTCTTGGCGGCGTATGGCCGAAGAAACACACGCTATCTACCTGAAGGTTCTCGACAAACAACAATAGACCGTAGCAGCATTTCCCACGGTCTATTTACTCACTAGTTACTGTCTGTAATTTTCTAAGCGCTTGCCTGAGCAATAATGATATGCCGGTCTCGCCCCTCCCCCTCTGAGTAAGTGCGTATGTCGCTATATTCACTGGCGACACGATGAACAATTCGTCGATCAGCAGCATTGATGCGTGCTATGTGGCTATTACCAGTTGCTCGAACCTCTTCGATCCATCCACGAGCTTTTTCGGCAATCTTTTCTTCTCGCTGTTTTTTATAGTCAGCGATATCGACATTTACCCGAGTTAACGATGCGTCTTTGTTGCGAAGCGCTGTTGACACTAAATACTGTAGACTTCGCAATGTTTCGGCATTACGACCAATCAGAATACTGTTTGAATCTGACGACTCTACATAAAGCTCAATAACATCTCCCTCGACATCGGCCTCTACATCAATATTCTCACCAAAAAACGAGATTATATCCTGAAGGAATGTCCTCGCAAACTCAATTGACTGCTGTTTATTCATCATACCTCCTTATCCCTTCGCCTTGATCCGCGTAATACGTGCTTCACTCGCCTTTTTCTTTCGCGATTCAGCCTTTGACTTTGATTGTTTCGCGGTCTTGCTTTCGATAATCTCGTTAGCAATCTCGTCCATCTCCTCAGTGTCCTTCTGGAGTAGGTAGTGTTGCTGAGCGGTAGCAACCAAGTTAGATACGGTGGTATATAGGGCTAGCGCACCTGGCAGATTAATCATGATAAAGAACATCATGATAGGCATAAATTTCACCATATTATTCATCATGGTCGTACTCATTTCACTCGGGTCAGATTCCTTACCAGAGGCGGCCTCAGCCATAATCTCACGAAACTTCTTTGGAGGTTTATTGTTTGTCGGCATTGTCTGCTTGCTCATTATGTACTGGGTCGCCGCCGAGATAAGCGCCAATACAAGAATCGCTATATTGAGCTTATTGTCAGAAAAAGCTGTTTTTGTCAGATCAATAAACCCAAGCATTGTGTGATTAAAGTTATCTGGGTTTTCAATGATCTTCTTTACGGCGTCAATCTGCTTGACGGCATCATAGGCAAAATATGCGACCTTGTCACGATGCAAGACCATCACCTGAATAACTTGATAGAGTCCGATAAGAATTGGTAGCTGAATAAGCAGAATTAAAATTGACCTAAATGGACTAATACCATATTTTTTGTAAAGCTCCATCTGCATAACTGCCTGAAGTTGCTTATCACCCTTCGCCTTATCCTTTATCTTAGCAAGCTCCGGCTGTATCTTGCGCATCATCTTGGTTTGATGAAGCTGTTTTTTGACAAGTGGATAGATTACGATACGAATCAAAATCGTAAATAGAATAATTGCAACACCGAAATCACCACCAGGAATAATGCTATAAAGTAGCATCAGGGCATTAAATATCGGTTTCACGACAATAGTTTCAAACATGTTTACTCCAGCTAAATAGTTTCTCCTAGTATACCACTAGTCAACCTCTGGTGCTACCAGCTAGAGAGCCTTAGCCTGAGAAAGTAAATCGCGAACAGCACTTTGAAGCTCTATATGCTCCGCCGACAACACTTCTCCATTGGTGACGATGATCGCAATATCATAAACACCGTTTAGACGTGGTAATTCGTGACGCATGATTTCATACAGACGACGCCGAATACGATTACGTCCTACAGCAGACTTATGAACCTTTTTACTAACAACAACCGATACACGAGGTAGTTTTCTATATGGGTTGGCGACAATTTTTAGCGTCATCAAACGAGATCGATAGGCGCTGGCGTTTTTATATAAAAAACGCAAACTACCATGGCCGTGAAATCGTAATGAAGCACTAAGCATACAGATAAGTATACATAAAATACCGCCTCTCTGGTAGGAGGCGGTGTTTACAAAGCTTAAAGGGCGATTTTTGCGCGACCTTTAGCGCGACGGCGTTTGAGAACCGCACGACCAGCTTTTGTCGCAACACGCGCGCGGAAACCATGGGTTTTTGCACGGTGGCGGGTGTGTGGTTGGTATGTTCGCTTTGGCATATCTCTATTATTATACCCTGACATAGACCAAGAATCAATATCTCGCTTGAAATTACATCGGAATTATAGCCTCGTCACTAAATTTATCCACATATTAAACAAACTTATACACAAAAATAACAGAGGTGGTTGCAAAATGTGGATAAATCACACCTCTAGATGCCCTGCTTTGTGTCAAAAAAATCCACAACACCAATATAGTTGTGGAAAACTTTCTCTTTCGCTATCATAGAATCAGTAATCAGCAAGGAGATGGAGGGAAACCC